>JAYVKT010000278.1:0-13366 GCA_043768195.1 Chitinophagaceae bacterium
GTTGCTTACAGCCATTGAGAAAAAAAATATTGAAATGATCAAGCGGTATGAAAAATATGCAGAAGAATATGGAGATGAATATGGCCGCTAATTAATTACAATTATTAGCCCTGTCTCGCCCCCGGGCAAGACAGGGTTTTTATTTTTACTTTATGGATTTTGTTCTTCTCAATTCGTATAATAATTATATTGAAGCCCACATTGCAAAAGGTGTTTTGGAAGAACAGGGCATTGGTTGCTGGTTGAAAGACGAGTACACGATAACTATTGATCCCATCCTTACTAATGCTGTTGGTGGTATTAAAATTATGGTGGCTACAGCAGATGCAGAAAAAGCCTGGGAAATTTTAA
This sequence comes from Chitinophagaceae bacterium, assembly GCA_043768195.1. Classification (GTDB taxonomy): domain Bacteria; phylum Bacteroidota; class Bacteroidia; order Chitinophagales; family Chitinophagaceae; genus JJ008. Next base: position 352 of record JAYVKT010000278.1, read on the forward strand.
CGCAATTAAATAAAGAACAAAAGCTGACGGTTATTTGTCCTGTTTGCGGTTCGCATAATATTGAACTGGTCAGCACTCCCCGCAAAGCGATAAACTGGCTCAGTGCCATTTCTACTTTTTTTGTAGGGGATTATGCCCTGACCGTAGAAAAAGTAAACCATTGTTTTGATTGCAAACATGAGTTTCCTGAAGCTGAACAAAGGACGGACAGTTAAACTTTCTTTCTAATTTTTCCTTCGTAACTTTTGACTGAAAATGATTCACCATGTGGGATAGCCTTCTTCAATATTTTCAAACCCTGGAACAGCGGCCATTAGAACGAATGGCAATACTTGTTGGCGGCCTTTTGTTTTTCTGGATCATTGAAGGCGCCATTCCCTTGCTGCCGCTTGGATACAAAAAAAATAAACTCCGGCACGCCGGGGTAAACTTCGTTTTCACCGTTATCCATCTTATCATTCATACCGGCCTTGCCGTATTAATTGTTATGCTTTCCGACTGGTGCTTACAAAATAGTTTCGGCCTGGTGTATTGGTTTGGCGCCGGTGTGATTATGACGATTGTAATTGGCGTACTGGCTCTTGATTTCAGCAGTTGGTTAGTTCATCTGGTAATGCACAAAGTGCCATTGCTCTGGCGGTTTCATCTTATTCATCATAGCGATACAACGGTGGATGTAACTACTGGTCTCCGTCATCATCCGGGAGATAGTTTGCTGCGGGGCATTTTTTTTATCCTGCTTATTTTTATTTCCGGTGCGCCGATGTATAGTGTGATGATTTATCAGACATTGGTGGTTCTTTCCACAGCATTCACCCATGCAAATATCAATTTGCCAAAAGGCTTAGACAAGGCGCTTAGCTATGTGTTGGTTTCTCCCAACATGCACAAAGTACACCACCACTGGAAGCAGCCTTACACCGATACTAATTATGGTGCTGTATTTTCCATCTGGGATCGGCTGCTGGGTACTTTTGGAAAATTAGATACCAAAGAAATCAGGTATGGTCTTGATAAATATTACCCCGGAGAAAAGGATGAAGATGTAATCAGCCTGCTGAAAAAACCATTTCAAAAATTAGATGCTTAATCAATCCCTTTAATCTTTTTATATGAAACAATTTTTTTTGCTGGCACTGCTTGTGGTGTCAATCAGTACGTCGGCTCAGAATGGTGCTATGTATGTAGCTGCCAAAACCGGTTTAAGCATACGGGAAAAACCAGATGCCGCTGCCAAAGTGCTGGATAAAATTCCTTATGGAACAAAAATTACATTGATTGATGAAGATGGCGACTGGAAAGATATTGTTACCGAAGGGCTCACCGGCTATTGGAGAAAGGTGAAGTACAACAACAAAACCGGTTATATCGTTGACAGCTACTTATTTCCCTGGCCGCCACCCAGGCTGGCCAGTGTAAAAGACATGAAACAATATCTGGCACAGGTGGCCGGGCTGTTTGGTCAAAAATTGGTGACAAGATCCGGAACAATGACCCAGCTTACTGAAAGCGGATGGGAACTAAGCAAACAGCTTTATAAAAACGGGGCAGAGCATCACCTGTTCTATGCGTATGAGTATGGTTGCGACACTTATTTTTTACCCGGCTTCGGTTTGCAACAGGGGTTTTTGCTTTGCCGCTTAATACCCGAATTCAAAGAAATTTTTGGAGAGAAAGATGAGTTTCCTACGGCCAGTAAAAAATTTAATAAAGGAGGGTTGGAGTATGAGATACAGCTTCGAAAAACAGTTGATGAGCCTGAATACAGCGGGCCATTCACTATTGAAAAGATCAGGATAGGATATGCAGATGGAGCCTCCTATCAATTTGAAATGTATATGATCGAAAATCAACTGGTCATTTCTTTCAGCGCAGGGGTGTAGTTTTACAAGTATGAAGACAATTGCCATGATACCGGCCAGGTATGCAGCCACCCGATTTCCCGGAAAGTTGATGCAGTTGCTCGGGGGCAAACCCGTTATCCGCCACACCTATGATGCAACGGTGGCTACCGGTTTGTTTGATGAAGTGATAGTAGTAACCGACAGCGAAATAATTTTTACTGAAATAACGGCGGCCGGTGGCAATGCCATCATGAGCCAGTTTGAACATGAAAGCGGCAGCGACAGAATTGCCGAAGCTGCTGCTGAGATAGATGTTGATATTATTGTAAATGTGCAGGGCGATACGCCTTTTGTAAAAACAGAGCCGCTGCAAAAATTATTACAGCAGTTTGGTGATGCTTCTGTGCAGGTAGCATCGCTGATGCAGGTGCTTACGAAACAAGAAGAAATTGAGGACCCCAACTTTGTAAAAGTGTCGGTAGATAAGAATATGAATTCTCTTTTCTTCAGCCGCAGTGTAATTCCTTTTGCAAGAGATAAAAACTATCCTGCTACCTATTTTGAACATATTGGTGTGTATGCTTTTCGCAAACAAGCACTGATGAATTTTACACAATGGCCAATTACCCAATTGGAGGCTGCGGAAAAAATTGAATGTCTTCGTTACCTGGAAAACGGTGTCCCCCTCCGTATGGTGGTGGTAGATTATATGGGAGTAGAAATTGATACACCAGACGATTTAGAAAAAGCGGCTAAGCTGTTGTAGTTTTTGTAAACAGCAATCGTTTGCAACTCGTCATTTTTAGCTACTGTACTTCGTAAACACTCTTTATATATAGCAGGCCTTTTTATTTTCTTATCTTCCTCTCAACAAAAAATGCCTGCATATGAATAAGAATAAGCTCCTTAGTTGGTCTATTGTTGCTGCATTAGCTGGTTTTATTTTTGGTTTTGATACGGTAGTTATTTCCGGAGCCAATCAACCAATTAAAGAACTCTGGCACACCTCCCCATTATTTCATGGTTTCTTTATTATGTCAATGGCATTGTGGGGAACAGTAGTTGGTGCCATCTTTGGTGGTATACCCACAGAAAAATATGGCCGTAAAAAAGTGTTGCTTTGGATTGGAATTTTCTTTGCCATTTCTGCAATTGGTTCAGCATTAGCACCCGACCCTTACACTTTTTCTTTTTTCCGTTTTATGGGTGGCATAGGTATTGGCGTTTCATCCGTAGTTGCACCTACTTACATTTCCGAAATTTCAACACCTGCCAACCGGGGAAGGCTTACGGCTCTCTATCAATTCAATATTGTATTCGGCATATTGATTGCCTTTCTATCCAATTATTTTTTACAAGGTGTTGGTGGAGAAAACGATTGGCGGTGGATGCTAGGAGTGTTAGCCATTCCTTCAGTTATATATACTGTGATGGTGTTGGGCATTCCTGAAAGCCCCCGATGGTTGATAACAAAAAAGAATGACCAGGAGGCCGCTAAAAAGATATTAACGCAAATGGGAGTGCAAGATACTGATGCAGAAGTGTCATCCATTATTGCCAGTAACCAACACAGTGAAGCAGCAGGAGTTAAATCTTCTTTCTTTGATAAAAAATACAAGAGGGTTGTTTACCTCGCTTTTATGGTGGCTTTCTTCAATCAGGTTTCTGGCATTAATTTTATTCTTTACTATGCACCGGAGATTTTAGAAAAAGCTGGTTTAGCTGCTAAAGAATCATTACTAAATTCTATTGCAATTGGCGGCACCAATTTAATTTTCACTTTTGTAGGCTTGTATCTTATTGATAGAATAGGCCGGAGAACATTATTAATAATCGGTTCATTCGGTTACATCCTTAGCCTTGCATTAGTTGCCTGGTCATTCTATTCCGGCGCCGGACCAACTTTTTTATTAGCATCGTTGCTTTTATTTATTGCTGCACATGCCATAGGACAAGGTGCTGTTATCTGGGTATTTATTTCAGAAATTTTTCCGAATAAAGTACGGGCAATGGGCCAATCGTTTGGTGCCAGTGTGCATTGGGTATTTGCAGCATTAATAACTTTAATTACGCCACTGTTCTTAGATGCAAAAAATGGAATTTTCAAAGATAACCCCTGGCCCATTTTTGCCTTCTTTGCCGGCATGATGGTGCTGCAACTTGTTTGGGTGCTTACAAAAGTTCCCGAAACAAAAGGAGTGTCATTAGAAGAACTAGAAAAAAAATTGATTGTTGAATAATTATTAAGCGGCCTGTATGAAACGTTTATTACTACTTCTGTCTGTTTGTTTTTGTATGGAATCTATTGCGCAAACAAATTCATTATACAAAGAACAATACCGCCCTAGGTTTCATTTTTCCCCCGCAGTCAACTGGTGCAATGACCCGAACGGTCTTGTTTATAATAATGGGGTGTATCATTTATTTTACCAGCACAATCCTTTTGGAAATGTATGGGGACACATGACATGGGCACATGCTACCAGTAAAGATTTAATTCATTGGAAACACCTGCCCATTGCTATTGCTGAAGAAAAGGATACGATGATTTTTTCTGGCACTTGTGTAGTAGATAAAAACAATACCAGTGGTTTTGGAAAAAATGGACAAACACCAATGGTGGCCGTTTACACCGGGCATATTGAAAACAAAAATCAATCGCAGCATATTGCCTATAGTTTAGATGATGGTATTACTTGGACAAAGTATAATAAAAATCCGGTGCTCGATTTAGGCAAGAAAGATTTCCGTGACCCCAAAATTTTTTGGTATGAACCTAAAAAATATTGGGTAGTGGCGTTAATGTTTCCGATAGAACATTATGTACAGTTTTATTCTTCCCCCAACTTAAAAGATTGGAAGCACTTAAGTGATTTTGGCCCGGTAGGTGATACAAGCGGCGTATGGGAGTGTCCGGATTTGACACAAGTACCTATCGAAGGAATGAAAAATAAAAAGAAATGGGTGTTACAAACATCGCAGAATGCTTCTATGCAATATTTTGTAGGTGAGTTTAATGGAATAAATTTTATTAATGAAACACCTGTTGATAAAATTGTTCGTCCAGATTACGGCCCAGATTATTATGCTGCCATTGCTTACAATCAATTACCCACAGCACATTTACCAACGGCAATCGGCTGGATTAATAACTGGAATTATGCCAATGATATTCCTACCACTCCCTGGAAAAGTGCCATGTCATTACCCCGTACATTAAGTGTAAAAAAAATCAATGATGAATGGGTGCTTCTACAAAAGCCGGTTGAAAAAATAAAGCTACAACGAAAGATTATTTATAAAGATTTTAAAGTTGGCTTTAAAAATGTGGCTCGCCTTCCTGTTGCTTCGCAACAATGTGAGATTGATGCTAGCATTAGCATTGCAAATGGTGCTACCGGTGGTTTACGAATTGCTGTCGGCAATAACCGCTATGTAGAAATCGGGTATGATACTAAAAAGAAAGTGCTTTACCTCGATAGAAGTAAAACAGCTAATCAATCTTTTAATGCATCATTTGAAAAAATGAGCCGCTTCGAAACGCCGTATGCATTAACTGGCAATCTGAAACTACAGGTATTTTTTGATAAAAGTATTGTTGAAGTTTTTGTTAACGGAGGCGAAAGGGTTTTTACTGCTCAACTTTTTCCAGAAGAAAAAGATAATGGTATAGAATTTTTCAGTACTGGTGCCACTGGCGGATTAGCCTATTGTTATGTGTATGAAATAAAATCTGTTTGGTAGTTTTTGGCTACTACTTTTATCCCTGGTTGTCTTTCGTGTTGTTTCGTGTAATTTCGTGGCCAAATTTCTTTCTATGGCTTTTCGCAATTTTAAAATGGTTGGCTATGTAGTGTATGGCCGTGGTAGTTTTAATCAATTAGATGAAATAATTGCCCCGCATCGAAAAAACGACAAGCCAATGGTTTTCTTGGTTGACCATTTTTTTTCCGCAGTACCCGGTGGAACTGGGCATCCCCTTGTCAACCGCATTCCTGTTCGTGGAAATGATAAAGTGATCTTTGTGGATGTTACTTATGAACCAAAAACAACGTATGTTGATGCGTTGGCACAGCAACTAAAAGATGAGTTTGGAACAATAAGCGGCGTTATTGGTATTGGCGGCGGCTCTGCCATGGATTTAGCTAAAGCTGTTTCGCTGATGATGAACAACCCCGGCTCTTCTGCCGATTACCAGGGATGGGATTTGGTAAAGAGTGCCGGTGTTTATAAAGTGGGTATCCCTACTCTCAGTGGTACCGGTGCAGAAGTTTCCAGAACAACTGTATTAACCGGCCCTACAAAAAAACTGGGGATGAATTCCGACTTCACTCCTTTTGATCAGATAATACTTGATCCTGAATTAACCGCTAATGCACCAGCCAATCAACGATTCTATACCGGCATGGATTGCTATATCCATTGTATAGAAAGTTTAGAAGGAACTTATCTGAATGAATTCAGTAAAAGCTACGGCGAAAAAGCATTGCAGTTGTGCAGAGATGTGTTTGTAAATAAACAGGTGTGGGATGATGAATGTGATGACAAACTGATGATGGCTTCTTATGCAGGCGGAATGAGCATTGCTTACTCACAAGTGGGGGTGGCACATGCGGTAAGCTATGGGCTTAGTTATTTGCTCGGCACCAAACATGGTATTGGCAATTGTATTGTGATGAACCACCTGGAAGAATATTATCCTGCCGGTGTAAAGGAATTTAAACAAATGGTAGCCAAAAATAATATTGAAATACCAGTTGGCATCTGTAAAGGATTGAGCGATGATGATTTTGAAAAAATGATAAACGTATCTCTTGGCATGAAGCCACTATGGGAAAATGCTTTGGGGAAAGACTGGGAAAAAATAAAGACGAGAGAAAAACTGAGAGACCTGTATGATAAGCTTTAATTAAAACGGCAGCAGGTTTAATTCTTCCTGAATAACAATTTGCTTTTTCTGTAATCCTTTTTGCCGGTAGTACAATCTTCCCTTGTGCATCTCTGCAATAATTAATTCCTTCTCCGGAAAATGATAAACTACTTTCCAGCCCCACAAGCCCAATTTGATAATCAGGGTTTCAATATTTAAGTACACTCATTTGTATAAAAAAACATTGAAAATCAATTAAATTTGATACAAGAGCTTTTGACAGGCGGCGAATTGTACTTCATTTTAGAAACCCGTAACGAAATTGAAGACCGACTAACATAAAAACCTAAAAAAATTATTTTATGAGAATTATTTTGAGTTTTCTTATGTTGACAATAGTGATTAGTGCCACTGCACAAAAAGAAGAAGTGTCAATGAAGCCTATTCTGACAGATGGCTTAAATTATATGAAAAAAATCGAAATGGAAATGGGACAAGAAATTGTCAGAATGGAGTATGATTTAATTCAAACGACAAAAACAACTTTTAGGACTCTAACTGACAAATTTGAATACGGGATATTTGCTTTTGGTGATTATCGAATAACTGACATTGACATCAAGGTCTATAAATGGGTAAATAGTCAATGGAATTTAATAGACAAAGACCAAGAAAATAAAGCCAATGCGTTAGTAACAATCAAACCATTAGTAACAGGTGAATATAAGATTGAAATTACTGCTGCGAAATTTGCAACAGGAAATGAAATTGGACACTATGGACTTATGATTTTTCACGACTAATTTAGACTTTAAATTTATCCTATGTAGAAGACTAGGAAAGAAAAACGAACGTACAACAGGCCGTTTGGCAATATGGCGGGGCGACGAATATATTCTCAGCTTTTTAAACAATGAACTTTTATTTATAAATTTAGCAGCGGTTACGGGCTGACGATTTTCAAATACCCCCACATCGCCAAGCCGTGTCCGTTAGCAAACACCTCTTACGCAAATAATAATACTGCATGGCAAATAAAAATGAGTTGTCGCTCAAACAACAAGAAGATCTGCTCAGCATTTTAAAAAACCGTTTTGAAAAAAACAAGAACCGCCACAAAAATCTTGATTGGGCTACTATAGAAGCAAGGTTAAAAGCGAATAAAGAAAAATTTTTTTCGCTTTTTGAAATGGAAAGAACCGGTGGTGAACCGGATGTGGTTGGCTATGATAAAAAAAAGGGTGAATATATTTTTTATGATTGCTCAGCCGAAAGCCCGGCCGGCCGCAGAAGTATTTGTTACGACCGGGAAGGGCTTGAGTCCCGGAAAGAACACAAGCCAACTAACAACGCTATTGATATGGCCGCTGCCATGGGTATTGAACTTTTAACAGAAGAACAATACCGGGAGTTGCAATCCCTTCAAATAGCGGGGAAAAATTTTGATACTAAAACTTCAAGCTGGTTAAAAACACCTGCTGATATAAGAAAACTGGGTGGTGCCATCTTTGCTGATTACCGCTACGGCCAGGTCTTCGTGTATCACAACGGTGCACAATCTTACTATGGTGGCAGAGCCTTCCGTGGCTCACTAAGAGTGTAATACATTTCACGCAAAGACCGCAAAGAATACACAAGACTATTTTTCTTTTTGCTTTGGCATCAAACTCACCGCTACACCCTAACGATAAATTTAAAAAAGATGTTGCCGATCACTTATCTCCAATGGCCTGGCACCCATCTGTAGCCACGGCGGCTGTATTTCCAATGCCCGGGTACCCACACGGCACCTTGCCGGCCGGGTCTTGCCCAATAGCCGGGAGTGGAAACATATCTTCCGCCACGCCATTGCCACTCAGGGCCTATCCATACGGCTCCGGAATAAGGCCGGTGTGCCGGCGCACCAACATTAATGCCAACAGGAAAATTTAACCGCACCCTTACATGCTGTGCCTGTACTTGTGAGCCGGCTGCTGCAAAAAATAAAACGAGGATTACTACTTTAATTTTCATCGGGAAATTTTTAGGCCTTATTGACTGGTTGGCCTGCATGAAGTTTATTCCGGCTGCAATAGTTTTCCTAACTTTCCTATTATGAATCTCGAAAAGCTCCGCCCCGATAAATACCTGAAGTATTTAAACCCAACCAACCTCTTTGCCACCAGGCGCACTAAAGAGATTCTGTCGGCCAACCCTACTATTATTCCCCACCGGGAAGAGGCCAAAGAAGTGGCGGTAAGTATTTTTGATTATAATGCAGATTCGCTGGAAGAAAAAAAACTTTCCGCCGTTGGCGATTGCTTTTCTTACAAAACAAGCGGCCGCACCACCTGGATTAATATTGATGGCCTTCGCAAAACAGATGTTGAAAATATTTGTACCCATTTTGATATTCACCCGTTAATTGTTGAGGATATACTGAGCATAAACCAGCGACCCAAATTAGACGAAGCCGAAAACAGTATTTTTTGCCTGTTGAATATGCTGTACTATAACGAAGAGTCCCACACTGTTGAACAGGAGCAGATAAGTATTATTCTTGGTAAAGATGTTGTTATCAGCTTTCAGGAAGATGCCCATCGGGATGTATTTACCAGCCTGCGGGATAAGTTGCGTATTGCTGGCAGCAAAATTCGCCAGCGTACTGCTGATTACTTATGCTACAATCTCCTTGATATGATTGTGGACCATTATTTTGTGGTGATGGAAAAAATTGGCGACCGTATTGAAGAAGTAGAAGAGGAAGTGGCCCATGGCAACAATCCAAGAGGTCTTGCACACATCACACAGTTGCGTAAAGAATTAATTATATTAAAAAGGAATTTTTCACCGGTAAGAGAAGTGGTCAATGGCTTTTTGCGCAGCGAAAGCGAATTGCTCGAAGACCGGCACTCGAAGTATTATAAAGATGTTTACGATCACATCATTCAGGCAACGGAGCTAAGCGAAAACTATCGTGATGTTATAGTGAGTATGCAGGATCTGCATGTAAATAATGTAAACATGAAAATGAATGAAGTGATGAAGGTGATGGCGATTGTTACCTGCCTGCTGGCACCGGCTACTGTTATCGGCAGCATTTTTGGAATGAACTTCGCTTCTATACCCTGGTTGAATAGTCCTTATGGATTCTTTGGTGCTGTTATTGCCATGCTGGCTATTCCGATATGGATGATGATGATGTTTAAGAAGCGGGGTTGGTTCTGATGCTCGTTGCAGATTGGTGTACTATACGCTGCTGTCAATTATTAAAATCACCTTTTTTTATATACCGGCACTGTGCTGCATGGCTCTCCGTACATAATGCTTTTGGCAACCGGCCGCAGCAGTTTTGTTATTTCCATATACACATAATCGCCGATAGGTGTTTCGCCGCAGCCTTTTATTACCACTCTTTTCTCCGCAAATTCATTTACATCTATCGCTGACAGGTTTTTCAGAAAAAGATTTTTGTGCAGTTCTTTTTCATCGCCCATTATTATTTCTTTGGCAATGGGTTGCAGGTAAGTAACTACAAGCATCCATGCCCACACCGGCACCACCGCATCAACTGAACAGGTGAGAGCTACATTTTTATCCTTGTAAACAGACCAGTCAAGGTTTTTTAATGCCTCCCTGAAATCTTTTTCTTTTAATATCATTTCCATAAACAAATGTTCCTTAAGGTCAAACACCGCTGTTTCTCCTTTGGGATACCAGGTTTCCAGATCAATTGTTATTAATCCGCTTTCGGCCACCTTATTTACAAATGTTTCACTCATGTTTTTTTATCAATTCATAAAAATAACAAATTATACCCGGCTGTTGTTTGCGACATCGGCAAAAGAAAACCCCGGAGTATATAAATTACTCCGGGGTTGCAGTTGGTTTTGGTTGTATAATTCTTAATAGCGGTTTCTTCTTTTATCTTTTATGGTTGCCGCATTCTTTAATCCGTTAAGCGGATAGGCTGGTGATTGTGGGTTTCCAATAAACTGCCGGGTTTGTTGATACAGGTTTTTACGCTGCTCGGCAATATCACCAGTTGTAACCGGTGTTGAGCCAACGCTGTCCACCCTGATAACATACACCCCGCTGCCGCCTTCCAATGCTTCTGGCACTACTTTTCCTTTGTTGGCCGGATTAAATACAGCACCGCTTACTCTTGGTTCGTACCCAAGTGTAGCCGTGGCGTTAATGCGGATGCTGTCCAGCACTTCAATCGGTTTGCCACCAAGTGCTACTGCTGCTGCTTCTAAGGTGGTTACTTTTCCAATTTTTTGTTTCAGCATTTCTGCTTTCTTTTTATTGCGAAGTGCTGCTTCTATTTCTGGCCTTGCGGTGGCAGGGTTTTTTGTTCCTTCTTCAAACACGGCCGTAACAACAGCAACCACATAGTCATCACCAATTCTTTCTGGTTTTAATACTTCGCCCAATTTAGCATCATAAACATTTCTTACTATTTGTCTTGAATATCCAAGACCCTGCACCTGTGCATCGTTTGGTTTGATGCTGGCGCCAATTCCTTTTACCCGGCCTTTTGGTTTTTGTGTTTTTTCAAACGCCGCATCAAATGCCTTAAGATCCGGGCTGTCGCCGGCAAACTGGTTAGCTTCTTCCTGTGCCTTACTGTCTGTTTCCGGGCTTGGCAAAATTTGCTGTGTCAGGTAGCCTACTTTATAACTTGTTTGTGGTTTAATAAAAGAAAGAACTTCTATATAATGCCAGCCAAATTGTGTTTTTATTACTTTCTTGTCGCCCGGTTTGCCGTCAAGCAAAATAAACTGTCCGAATTCTTTTGCAAACCCTTCTCCCTGAATGGTGGCAGATGAAAATGTCATAACGCCTTTGTCGGCATGGGCAGCCTGGTCGGTAGTATATTTTGTTTCAAGCTCATCAAAGCTGGCTCCGTTCTTTATTGCCAATGCAACGCTGTCGGCCTTTGCTTTTGCTATTGAATCGGGCATTATGGGGTTTCCCTGTCTGTCTGTTACGCCTAATAATATGTGCCGGCATTTTACTGAATCGGGTAAAACCTTTGTATCAATCATTTTTGCAAGCACATAGCTTCCGCCATCGAGGTAGGGACCAAACACCTGGCCTTTTCCTAAACGTTGAATACTGTCTTTGGCCGATATCTGCATCTGTGATGCGCCAATGTAACCATCAAAGAAATTAGTAACGCCGTTACGGGCAAGAAATGAAACAGCATCGGTAGTGGTGTCAAGTTCCGGCTTTAATAATAACAGTTGATTTCTTATTGTTAGTGAGTCGCCGGGTGTTGGTGATGCATTAAATGATACATACGCAATGTTGCGGCTTTCTTCTTGTTTAAATTCACTTTTATGTTTGCTGATGTAATCGGCAATTTCTTTGTCGTCTATTTTAACTGTGCTGTCAACAATGCTGGTATAAAATTCCCTTACCATTGATATTTTTCCAATCAGGCTGTTGTCAGCATTTTGTTTTTCTAAAAACCAACGGGGAAAATTGGTAGTGTTACTAAGCAGTGCAACATATTTTTCGCTGAGCCGCTGTTGTTTTAATTGCTCCACATAATTATTGAACGCATCTTTTTGATCTTGCGGCACTGTTTTGCTCTTTAGCATATCGTCAATCTTTCGCTTGGCCGATGCAGGATCGTAACCACTTTCGTCTGAAAGCTGTTGTTTTAAATCGGCTGGCATATTGGGGCCATATAAAATATCGCCGAGTTCTTTTTTACCAATCTTCATCCCTAATTTATCAACCTCGCCGCCGAGTACAATGCTATTAACTTCCTGCGCCCATATTTGATCTACAGCCTGGGAAGAAATCATTTCAGCCGGATAGCCCTGCCCCCGCATAGTAGCTTCTGTTTGTTGTACTTTTTTTGCAAAATCATCGGCGTTAACCGTTTTGCCATTTACGCTACCAAGGCTTTTTGATCCGGTAGCCCGGCCACCGCCGCCACGGCCAGAAAAATAATCGGTCAATATAAAACCAACCAATGCGAGTGCAATAGCAACCACCGCCACTTTTGCATACTTATCTCTGATATCCTGAATAATAGACATAGTGTACCCTGCTTTTTAAGTCCCTCAATTTGTTTTTCGGGAGGCAAAAATAGGGGAAAAACTGTGGAAAATCTATAAAAACAGCCTGTTCAGAACAAGCTATTTAGATATTTAACCGGGAATTGGTTTCCGGTTAAAAAATAGGAAGAATAAACCCTTTCGGGTGCCAATACTTCTTAATTCCTTGTTCTTCTGTTCGTTGTTCAATACTGTTTACTTCCGTTTTGGATGCACCAGCTTCATTTCCTTTATCAGGTGGCTGGCGC
>JAYVKT010000279.1:0-2478 GCA_043768195.1 Chitinophagaceae bacterium
CATCTTCTATTTATCAAGCAGATCAAACATCTCTTTCACTATTTCCTTATCATCAAAATGGCTTCTCACTCCTTTTATTTCCTGGTACTTCTCATGTCCTTTTCCTGCTATCAGTATTATATCTTCCGGCTTTGCTAAACTTATTGCCGTCTTTATTGCTTCTCGCCTGTCAACGATTGAGATATATTTTCTTTTCGCCGCCGCACTCAGTCCTGCTTCCATATCTTTTATTATCTGTGCCGGGTCTTCGCTTCTCGGATTATCACTGGTAAAAATTGCTTTGTCACTATACTCACAAGCAGCTTCTGCCATTACCGGTCTTTTTGTTTTGTCTCTGTCACCACCGCAGCCAACTACTGTTATTACCTGTTCAAATCCTTTTTTCAGTTTTTTAATTGTTGCCAAAACATTTAAAATAGCATCTGGTGTGTGAGCATAATCTACAATCGCAATCACCTTTTCTTTTGCCGACACCATGTAATCAAATCTTCCTTCGGCGCCTGTTAACACACTCAATGCTGTCAGTACTTCCTGTTTATCCTCTCCCAAACAAATTGCTGTTCCGTACACTGCCAGCAAGTTGTATGCATTAAATTCTCCAATCATTCTGAAATGCACTTCCACATCATTCACTGTCATTATCAAACCACCTAGGCTGTTTTCTAAAATCTTTCCTTTGAACTCCGACACGGTTTTCAAACTGTAGTAATGCTTTTTTGCATTTGTATTCTGCAGCATCACCGCCCCTCTTTTATCATCTGCATTGCTGATGGCAAATGCGGATGAAGGCAATGAATCAAAGAAGGCTTTCTTCACCCGGATGTATTCATCAAACGTTTTGTGATAATCCAGGTGATCATGAGTGATGTTGCTAAATAGCCCGCCTGCATACTGCAAACCAGTTACCCGGTGCTGATGAATGGCATGTGAACTTGTTTCCATAAAAACATGTGTACATCCTTCATTAGCCATCTGACTTAATAATTGATTAAGACTAATGGCATCCGGTGTGGTATGCGTTGCAGGCACTATTCTATCACCAATCTGATTTTCAACAGTGCTTAGCAATCCACATTTATATCCCAATCTTGTAAAGAGCTTGTATAATAATGTTGCAATAGTTGTCTTGCCGTTTGTTCCCGTTACTCCCACCAGTTTTATTTTTTCTGATGGTTTTCCGAAAAAATTATTCGCCATGTACGCTGCAGCTGCTGCACTATTTTCTACCTGCACATAAGTGAGTTGGGAGTCGGGAGTCGGGAGTCCTCCGGAGTCTTCATACACAATTACTGTTGCGCCATTTTCAATTGCTTTCTCAATGAACTGGTGACCGTCTGCCGCTGCTCCTTTTACTGCTACAAATACACTTCCCGGTTTACTCTTTCTCGAATCAATTTGTATGTCGTTCACTTCAACCGATGTACTTCCCACCACCGACCTGATTGCTACCTTATATAATACATCTTGCAATAACACAATAACTACAAACTTTAAACTTCAAACTATAAACTATCCTAACTCAGTTCCAGTATTACAGTTATTCCTTTTGCCAATGCTGTTCCCGGCGCCACTGATTGCATTGTTATCTTTCCTCTTCCCCTTATCGCTACTTTCAATCCCATATTCTCCAGTAGATAAATCGCATCTTTCAATCCCATACCTCTTACATTCGGCATCACCTGCTGCCGAACAGTAGTTGCTTTTACCACCGGCTGACCCACAGGGCCCTGCGGGTTATTACTTGCATATACAGTAGCCCAATTGTTTTGTGCAACCGAATCCCTGTATGCCATATTCATTGTCTTGAAAACATTCTTAATATCATTTGTATTACCAGCATAGAAAAAACCAGTGCTGTCTTTTATTGCTGCATACGGTGAGGGGATCTTTTTCTCTACATACATAGCATGTAGCTTGGTAGCAATTTCACGAAACACCGGTGCAGCCACCGTGCCGCCGTAGTGTGAAGCTGCATGAGGCTTGGTGCGAACAACAACTATACAGGTGAATTGTGGTTTATCTGCAGGAAAATATCCAACAAATGTTGCCTGGTATACACCATCACCATATTTAATCGGCCCATCGGATACATGTGCTGTTCCGGTTTTTCCAGCCACCCCAAACGGCATTCCTTTAAAAACACGGGTAGCTGTTCCATCAATTACAGTTGCTTCCATAGATGCCCTTGCAGCCTGAACTACTTCCAGTCTGCAAAGTTTTTCTTCCAAAACAACCGGTTGAATCTGTTTTGTAACAAGACCATTACTCTGGATACTGTTAACCAGATAAGGTTTCATCATTCTGCCATTATTAGCAATGGCATTATACAAAGTGAGAGTATGCAATGGACTAACCTGTAATCCGTACCCAAAACTCATCCACAGCATATTTCCTTCCGCACTTCCCTTCTGGTTCAATGGAGCCATTGTTGGTTTTGGTACATTACTCAGGTCAATAGGTGAACGGACATCCAGGTGA
>JAYVKT010000280.1:0-4040 GCA_043768195.1 Chitinophagaceae bacterium
TCTGGCCATACGGGCAAGACCAACACCGAACTGAGCATATAATTGTTCACCCACAGTACGTACACGACGATTGCTCAGGTGATCAATATCATCTACCTCAGCTTTACCATTGGTAAGGCGTACAAGATATTTGATGATTAAAATAATATCTTCCCTGGTTAATGTCTTTTTCTGAAGCGGTAAATCAACATTCAACTTCCTGTTGATTTTGTAACGGCCTACTTCACCAAGGTCATAACGTTTGTCGCTGAAGAATAATTTATCAATGATGCCACGGGCAGTTTCATTATCCGGCGCATCGGCTCCACGAAGCTGGCGATAGATAAACTGAACCGCTTCCAGCTCACTGTTAGAAGTATCTTTATTAAGTGTGTTGTAAATGATAGCATAATCACCGCCCACATCTTCCCGCTGAATAAATACACTCTTCACATCCATTTCAGAAATGGTAGTGATAGCTTCTTCATCGAGTACGGTATCCCTTTCCATCACAATCTCGTTCCTTTCGATAGAAACAACTTCGCCGGTATCTTCATCCACAAAATCTTCTACCCATGTTCTGAGTACCCTTGCCGCTAAACGCTTACCGATATATTTTCCTAAAGATTTTTTATCTGTTTTTACTTCGTCGGCCATACCAAACAATTCAAGGATATCCTTGTCTGTTTCGTAACCGATAGAACGAAGCAAAGTAGTAACCGGGAATTTCTTCTTACGGTCAATGTAGGCATACATTACATTGTTGATGTCAGTAGCAAATTCCATCCAGGCGCCTTTAAAAGGAATAACCCTTGCGGAGTATATCTTGGTTCCGTTTGGGTGAACGGACTGGCCAAAAAATACACCTGGTGAACGGTGCAACTGAGAAACTACTACCCTTTCAGCACCGTTAACTACAAAAGTACCACGGGGGGTCATGTAGGGGATGTTACCAAGGAATACGTCCTGAACAATAGTTTGAAAATCCACATGCTCTTCATCATTACAGCTCAAACGAAGTTTGGCTTTAAGAGGAACAGCGTAAGTCAATCCACGTTCCATACACTCTTCAATAGAGTAACGGGGCGGATCAATAAAGTAATCGAGAAACTCCAGTACGAAAATATTCCGGGTGTCTGTAATCGGAAAATTGTCTTTGAACACACGGAACAAACCTTCTACATTCCGTTTGTCCGGAGTTGTTTCTAACTGGAAAAATTCTTTAAACGATTGAATCTGTACTTCAAGAAGATCAGGTGTTTCAGCCAGGTGCTTAATTTTACCAAAATCCACTCTTGAGTTCACTTTAGTTGAAGACATATGCGTAAAACCGGTTTTACAACGTTGAGGACATACAAATCACTCACAGGCTTTCATTTTTAAAAAACGAAAACGTATGAAAATCAACTACTTGTGCATGATTTGGGATGTCAAATTTTGTTTGGCCAAAATAAAGGATTGCAAAGGTAGGGATTTAAACTTCCTGAACAAGAAAAGTTTGCTAACAATAATCCGGCCAAAATACCACTAAGTGGTTATTCCTCAGTTTGTCCCGATACTGTATTTTGCCTTAAAATAAGCGGATGAATTGGAAGAAGTTTATAGCAGATTATCTCACATTTACCCGAAGGGATAGAATAGCAATACTTACAATTATAATAATCATTACAGGCATATTTTTTCTGCCAAAAGCTTTATTAAATAATAAAGTTGCTACCCCTGCTTCGCCTGATACTGCCTGGATAGCGGCAATGAAGAAGATTGAACAAAAGCAAACTGAAACGGGGCAACAATACAACAATGATGATAATAGTGCAGCTTACCAATATGACCGGTCAACCAATAACTATCAGAACAAGGCGAAAGGTGAGTTATTTTATTTCGACCCAAATACATTATCGGAAGAAGGGTGGAAAAAATTAGGATTAAGGGATAAGACTATTGGCACCATTCAAAATTATTTAAGCAAGGGTGGAAAATTCAGAAAGCCGGAAGATCTGCAACGTATTTATGGTTTATTTCCCAATGAGTTTGAACGAATAGCTGCTTACATTAAAATTGAATCAGCAGGCGAAACAAACAGCAATAAAGATTTTACAGATAAACCACCAACCGAAGTTCCTCCTGTAAAAACATATACGCCACGTTATACTGTTGTTGATATCAATGTAGCAGATACAACTGCTCTTATTGCATTACCTGGCATTGGCAGCAAACTGGCGACAAGGATTATTGCTTTCAGAGATAAATTAGGCGGCTTTTATTCTGTAACACAGGTAGGCGAAACTTTTGGATTACCTGATTCTACTTTTCAAAAGATAAAGCAGTATTTAAAACTGGAGAGTGCCAGTGTCAGGAAAATCAATATAAATAAAGCTAGTATTGATGAATTGAAAGTTCATCCCTACATCAGGTACAGCCTAGCCAACCCCATTGTAGCTTATCGTAATGAACATGGCCCTTTTGCTAAAGTGGAAGACATTAAGAAAGTAATGATGGTGACGGATGAGGTTTATAATAAGATTGCGCCTTACCTAACCAATTAATATCGCATTTAAATTATGGATAGTAAGAAATGTGAAGAGTCACTATACAATTCTTGTTATTCCCTGATGAAACGATACAAATTGTCAGTGTGGTTTTGTTTTTTTCAAAAATGTAGTCGTCTGAATGGGTGCCTTTAAATTCTTTTCCTTTTTGTTCCTTGAAAGGCCAAAATTTATCTTTCAGCTTGATTTTACATTCATCAACAATTTTTTTAGCTTCTTTTTTACTAACCCAGTCCTTAATTAAGACTGAATACATATACCCCGACTGGTCTTTGAAAATATGATTCTCGGTTGTCCCGTCTATAACAATTGTAGTATTATAGTATGCTGATGCTGTATCCAAGCTTGGTTTTGGGGTTCCTCTATATTTTAAAAAATTATTAGATGCATCTTCAAAAATATTTTTCACTTGGTCTGCAAAATTTGATTGTGCTGATAAATCAATTGCTAATAATGAAACTAAGAGAAGAATAACAATCCGCATAAATATTGTTTTATCTAAACTAAACAATTGCTTGTTAAACAGGTGTTACAACAAAAAACCCTTCGCAATGCGAAGGGTTTGAAAATTTATTCAGTTATCAGAAATTAAGCGATCTCAATCCCCGCACCATGGCCGGGATTTCGATTTTATCTTTATTCCTTTTAGGCAATCTCAACATCTGCACCAGCTTCTTTCAGCTTAGCTACGATTTCTTCAGCTTCTGCTTTAGAAACACCTTCTTTGATGTTCTTAGGTGCGCCGTCAACTAAATCTTTTGCTTCTTTCAATCCTAAACCAGTCAAATCTTTTACAATTTTAACTACGTTCAGTTTAGAAGCACCACCGCTCTTCAACACTACGTTGAAAGCAGTTTTTTCTTCGGCTGCTGCTGCGCCTTCGCCACCACCTGCTGCTACAACTACTGCCGCTGCTGCTGGTTCGATTCCGTATTCAGATTTTAAGAAGTCAGCTAATTCCTGTACTTCTTTTACTGTTAAGGCTACAAGGCCTTCTGCTAATGCTTTTACGTCTGCCATTTGATTTAAATTTTTGCCGCCTTCATTGTTTTTGACTCCGGCGGAGTTTATAAAAATTGTTATACCCCCATCCCCTAAAGGGGAGTAATTAGACTCACTTAGGGTTGTGAGTTTTTATTTCAAATAAAATAATTCTTATTCTGCCGCTGCAACTTCTGCACCTGCTTCTTTTTTCTCTGCATTTTGCAGCAAAGCTGCCAATACTCTTTTAGCAGGAGATTGTAACAAGCCGATAACTTCACCGATAAGCTCATTCTTAGTTTTGATCTGCGTAAGAGCTTTCAGACTGCTGTCGCCGGTGTACACATCGCCATTGATGAATGCTGCTTTTAACTCAGGCCTTTCGCCATTGGTTGCCTTGCGAAATGAACTGATGATTAATGCCGGATCTTTCGGATTCTCCGAAAACATCAACGCTGTTACTTTGTGCAATGAATCATATACACCATTTTATTTTTCACCGTCTAAAGATTCCTGTGATTTTTTAATCAA
>JAYVKT010000281.1:0-4020 GCA_043768195.1 Chitinophagaceae bacterium
GGGATTTTGGCGACCCGATAAGCGGCCCTTTAAACACATCCACTTTACAAAATCCTCAGCATTCATATACAGCAGTGGGTCTTTATACAGTCACATTAACTATAACTACAAATAATGGTTGCGTGGCAACCAAGGCATCATCATTTACAGTAAATGGTGATATTCCTGTTTCCAATTTTAATGCATTGAATCCTGCCACCATGTGTGCCAACGATTCTATTGCTATTCAGGATGCTTCCACCGTCAACTTTGGTAGTGTAACCAAAGTGGAAATCTATTGGGATAATGTAAACTTCCCTGGAGTTTTTGAAACGGATGATTTCCCGACATCGGGTAAAATATACAGGCATTTATATCCTAATTTCCAGACGCCATTAACAAGGACATTTAATATCCGATACAGGGCTTACTCAGGTGCCACTTGTGTAAATGACCGCATAAAAACTATTGTTGTAAATGCAGCCCCAAGGGTTCAGTTTAATAACATACCGGATATTTGTCTTGATGCAGTTCCTTACCAGATACCGCCATCTATTGCCAGCGAAATAGGAGGGGTGCCAGGCTCTGGTGTATTTAGCGGACCAGGTGTTACACCCGGTGGTATATTTAACCCTGCATCAGTAGGGCCGGGTACTTACACAATCAAATACACCTATACTTCTACAGCCGGTGGATGTGTAGATACATTATCAAAAAATATTACAGTATTAGACAGTGCTTCTGCCCGGTTCACTTTTTCAACGCTGAATTGCGAAAACAGCCCGGTTAGTTTTAATAGTACTTCATCCACCATTCCGGTTGCTTCAGGTACTATTACCGGATGGACATGGAATTTTGGCGACCCTGCAAGTGGTGCAGCCAACACTTCTACGTTACAAAATCCCACCCATACATTCAGTGGATGGGGAAATTATAATGTAACCTTGTCCTTAACAACCAGCAACGGTTGCCGCAGTACGGTGAGGACGATGCCTGTATTTGTAAACCCGTTACCAAGGCCAGACTTTAGTTTCCCTGCCAGTTCCTGTTTACCATCAGCAACTGTTGCTTTTAATAGCTCTGCCTCTTCCATTCCTGATGGCACACAAGGCAGCTTTACTTATTTGTGGAATTTTGGCGACCCTGCCAGCGGCGGATTAAATACATCTACCGGTTCTAATCCTTCTCATATTTATAATACTGTTGGGCCTTTTACTGTTACCCTGCAAATAACAAGCGGTGCTGGTTGTGTTAGTACAAAAACTATTATTGTAAACACCATTCATCCGCAGCCAACAGGTTCCTTTACTTCTAATAAAGATGATGTGTGTGTAGGCCAGAGCTTTACATTTACAGACAATAGCAACCCCCGGGATGGAACTACGCAACAATGGAGCTGGACTATGGGTGATGGAAATGTAAGAACAAGTTCTTCTTTTAATTACACTTATGGAGCCGCAGGTTCGTATGATGTTAGTTTGTTTATTACCAATAGTCATGGTTGCCGCAGTACCACTTTTACAAAAACAGTGACGGTAAATCCTTATCCGGTTGTAAACGCCGGCCCGGATTTATTTATACTACAGGATGGAAATGATACTATACAGCCAATTGTTACTGCTATCCTTCCCACTTATCTGTGGACACCTAACTTGTATTTCCTTAGCAGCAACACTGTTTTAAATCCTATTGTAAAAGGGGTTGACGATATTACCTACACCTTAACGGTAACGGGAAGAGGGGGCTGCATTGCAACCGACCAGGTATTTATAAAAGTGCTGAAAGGACCTGAGATACCGAATATCTTTAGCCCTAATGGCGATGGTGTGCATGACAGATGGGAAATAAAATACTTAGATACTTATCCCGGGGGTACAGTAGAAATTTTTAACCGCTATGGCCAATTAATATTCCGTTCTGTTGGATATGGCATTCCATGGGATGGAACTATAAACGGCAAGCAGGTGCCAATAGGAACTTATTATTACATAGTGAACCCGAAAAATGGAAGAAAAATAATGTCTGGTTATGTGGATGTAATCCGTTAAGCAATGAAAAGAAAACTATTTTTTATCCCCGTGTTGTTTGTTTGTGTGCAGGTGATGGGCCAGCAAAGGCCACACTATACGCAGTATATACTCAATAATTATATTTTGAATCCTGCCCTCAGTGGAATTGAAAATTACACTGATGTAAAATTAAGTGTAAGGGATCAGTGGGTGGGATTGAGTGGTGCACCGAAAACAACTTATTTTTCAATACAAGCCCCGATAGGCAAAGGAGATTACCGTACTTCTTCTACTTCTTTTGAAGTGCCGGGTCAAAACCCACGGGGCCGTTACTATTGGGAAAATTATACGGCTGCTGAGCCGCATCACGGCATTGGAATGACAATAGTAAATGACAGAACAGGAAGTTTTAATCGTTTTACCGCCAATGCCACTTATGCATATCACTTAGGTTTAAGCCCTACTGTTAATCTTTCAGGCGGCTTTTCTGCTGGTATTACCAATGTAACTATTGACAAATCAAAACAGGATTTTAGTGGCACAGGTGATCCATTTGACCCGGCCACAGGGGCTGCTATTAATGGTGAACTGAACCGCATCCGCCCCGATCTGGGAGTTGGGTTGTGGTTGTATTCCAAAAATTATTTTATCGGACTTTCTGCCCAGCAAATAATACCTCAGAAATTATCATTTACCGACGATGCCACTTTCATTAACAAAGGAAGGTTGATACCACACATGTTTTTAACTGCGGGTTACCGGTTTATGGCAGGAGAGGATGTAAATATTATTCCTTCCGTTATGCTTAAATATGTGGAAGCTTCTTCTAAAAATAGCTTTCAACCGGAAATGAATCTTAAAATGCAATACCGTGACCTGCTTTGGTTAGGCGGCAGCTATCGTTATCAGGATGGATATGCAGCAATGGCTGGTTTTAATCTTAGTAATACATTTAATGTCGGTTATGCGTATGATATTACAACTACTGCATTAAATACGGTAAGCAGGGGCACCCACGAACTGCTGATTGGTTTTACTATCGGAAATAAATACAGTGAAAAATGCCCGAGGTGCTGGTAAACAATACCAATGTAATTTATTTAAACAGTCCAATACATTTCTCGCAAAGCCGCAAAGGGGCAAAGACGCAAGGAAACATAGGAATACTCATTTTTTCAATTTGGTATTATTTGACGGGCTGTTAACAAAAACATCAAAGGTGGACAATCTTTTTATTGCGGACTACCCTCAATTCATTTAAAACCCTCTGCACATTAGCTTTTTTACGTTCAAGCTCCGCCAGTGTAATGTCGCTGTCGGGAATACCTTTCAGGTTGCTTTTAGTGAGTTCTTTGCGAACTCCATCTAATTTGCTGATGGCTTTATTATAAACATATTGGATACTATCCATGCGAACCTGGTTAACAGCAAAAGCGAGACGTGTATTTATTTTTTCCCAGTCAATATCATCAAATGCCTGCTTCAGGCTGTTCTCCCATTTTTTCCAGTCAATTTTTTTAATCTCTTGTTCGTAACTGGCTTTTATTTCTTCTTTTTCCTGCTGATTAAATACATCGGCAATACTTTTTTCAATAACCTTCCATTGTATATTTTCTAAAATTTTCTTTGAGGCTTCCATGGCTTCTCTTACCTGGGTTTCCTCATATTTTTTCAATTGAATTTTTTCTACTGGTTCATAATCAGCGTTAATCAGATCAGAGTTATTTATGGCGGAAGAAATGAAGGTGGCAAGAGAAGGGATTGATGCCGGTACATCATCAATGTTATCCTTTTCAGCAGGATGAACTATTAGTGATGGAAGCTCAGCCAATGGTGTTTTAGCGATAACCGGGGCAACCTTTTTTTCATCTTCCATAAAATCAAATGGCGATGAAAGTGAAACAAACGCTGCGGAACGGCTTACATTCACCGGCTTGCAGAATAATAATAGTGTGTTTAAAGCAACAACACAGAGTAAGCCTGCCATCAGGCCTGCCAGTTTATTAAATGCAATGACAGGCCTTTTACGGAC
>JAYVKT010000282.1:0-2081 GCA_043768195.1 Chitinophagaceae bacterium
ATTCTTCTTTCTTAATTGAATTCAAAACATCTTTTTCCTCCACCGTCACCACAATCCCACTATTAGCATAAGGATTATTTCTTTTAGAAGGGCTCCAGCCATTCACAACCAGTTCACCAGGAGATGTGGCTGCAGGGGCAATGATGCCACCGGGACACATGCAGAAGGAGAAAACCCCTTTCCCGTCCACCTGTTGCACCCAACTATATGCGGCGGGTGGCAAAAACTCCCCTCTCACATTGCAGTGATACTGCGAACTATCAATTAATGATTGCGGATGCTCTACCCGTACACCCAAGGCAAATGGTTTTGCCTCAATCAGTATTTTTTTGGAATGAAGTAGTTCAAAAATATCTCTTGCCGAGTGGCCGGTGGCAAGAATAATGGCATTAGCTTCGAAGGAGCTACCATTTGCTGTTTTCACTCCTTTAATTTCATTGTCTTTCAATATAAAATCAACCACTTTCTTTTCAAACAAGAACTCGCCACCACAAGCTTCAATCTTTTCTCGCATAGCAGTAATAATCTGAGGTAGTTTATTGGTGCCGATATGCGGATGTGCTTCATATAATATATGTTCTTCCGCACCAAAATGAACAAATAAGTTCAGGATGCGGTTTATATCACCTCTTTTACTGCTACGGGTATATAATTTACCATCACTGTATGTACCGGCACCGCCTTCTCCAAAACAATAATTGCTTTCGGGGTTTACTTCGCCTTCTTTATTAAGTATCGCCAGGTCCCTTCTTCTTGCCCTCACATCTTTCCCCCTTTCCAGTATGATTGGTTTGATGCCTTTTTCAATTAGTTGTAAAGCTGCAAACAAACCCGCAGGCCCGGCACCTATTATTATTACACGGTTGGAAGCATTTTTAACATCCTTAAAATAAAAGGGTATTACTTCTCTTGATTGAAACGGTTCATTGATAAATGCCTTTACGGAAAGGTTTATCCAGGCCTGCCTGCCCCGGGCATCTATAGAATGTTTTAAGATAGTGTAGCCGGAAACCGCTGAAAGCTTTACTGCTTCTGCCTGTGCTATATATTTCTTAACAATGGTTTCGTTGCTTGCTTCGGAAGGAAGCAGTTTAAGGGAAATAGTCTTTTGCATGTTGTCAGGTTTTTATCCCGAAGTAGTACAAAGATGCAAATAAAAAACCGGGAATAATTTTTGTAATTCCTTGTTGCAGCCATAAAATATTTATACCTTCAAACGAGGTCATTTGTTATGAAAAAAATCTCCACATTCACCTTTCTTGTTCTTCTTCTCGTTTTCTCAGGGATTTCTTGTAATACTACTTACCAAAGCCAGTCGTTGCAGTTTAAAACTTACCGCATTAATGATATGCAGCAAAAGGATTCTTCGGTACTATCTTTTTTGCAGCCTTTTAGTGAGAACGTAAACAGAACAATGAATGATGTTGTCGGCATTGCCGACAAAAGCCTTGATAAAAAACAACCGGAGTGTACACTGGGTAATTTTATGGTGGATGCTTTTTTGTCAATGGCCGCAGAAAAATACAACACACAGGTTGATGTTGCTTTTTTAAATTATGGCGGCATCAGGCTAACCCAACTACCGGCAGGAAATATAACAACAGGAAAAATATTTGAACTGATGCCTTTTGATAATTTATTAATTCTTCAAAAATTAAAAGGCGATGTGTTGCAGCAATTCCTGGATTTAATTGCGGCAAAAGGTGGCTCACCTGTTGCCGGCTTCACCATGCAGATAAAAGACAAAAGGGCTGTGAATGTAATGATAGGTGGAAAGCCACTTGACCCCAATGCAACTTACACAACCGTTAATTCAGATTTTGTGGCTAATGGCGGAGATAATGCTGACATGCTGAGACCGGTGCCGCAGATAACCAACGGTTACCTGATGCGGGATGCCATTTTTGATTATATCAGGAAGCTAAAAAGCCAGGGGAAAAACATTAGTGCAAATATTGAAAACAGGGTAACCAATGCTCAATAGAAAAAAATTTATACAGCAGGCTGCCCTTTCGGCCGGAGCTTTTATGGCAGGGCCGTCCATTGTAAGTGCAGCGGAGTACTTCAGCCCATTAAAGCTG
>JAYVKT010000283.1:0-3393 GCA_043768195.1 Chitinophagaceae bacterium
ACCAGACGCAAAGCCATCGCCGGCATCAAACATACCACTACGGTTGTCATCATAAAATACTTTATTGCCTAAAGTAAGAGGAACAGGAGACGTAGTACTTACACACCACTGATCGGTTTTGGTATAGCTGCCAGTACCTCCAAATGCTACTCTTGTATATTTAGTAGTTGCTGGAACTGTAGCAGAGAATGTATATAACTGCGGCCCTATTGGCGCATTACCTAAAATTTTATCAACCTGGATATAAACAGAAGTACCCAGTACCACATTACTTGCATTTAAAAATTCAACGGCCACCCAATTATTAAAAGTGTTATCATGTGTGCCAGCATATACTGAAACATTAACTACTGTACCAATAGCTAAATCTGTTCCTATTGTTTGCCAGGCTTTGCTGCTTGCAGACGTATTATTTAAATCGCCGGAAAACGAACCACAAGCAACTGCACCATTGCCTTGTGAAAGCGTACCACCGGACGATAGCCAACTAGTTGTTCCGCTTTCAAAACTTGAATTTTGAACAAGATTACCGGGGCAGCTACAAGTATTATCAACTAAAGTAAATGTAATAGTAGTTTCATGGCACAATGTACCTGTTGCATCAGCACCGCTATAAGTTTTCAGATTAACAGAATAATTTCCTGTGGCACCTGTCCATGCCCCACCGCCTGTTCCCGGGCTATTATAAGGAGTTGTATTTTCAATATTAGAAGTAGGTGTAGGTCCGGTGATAGTATATTTAACACTACCTGCTGTGCCTGTTGTACCAGCTTCAAGGTTATATAATGAACCTAGTTGAGCTACGGTAAATGTGGCACCATTTGTAATTGGTAAATCTGCCCCCCCGTCTAATTTATTAAAATATAAACCAGTTACGCTGGCGTTACAGGGAACACATCCCGTACCGGTTACATTAATAAAATGATTGGTTACACTTGTCCAGGTGTTACCAGCGGGTAAAGTACATGGGTCAACACCACTTCCGTCAGAAATCACCATGCGGATCTCCAAATTCTGCAACCCTGCAGTTGGATTGGTAAATACAATCGGGCCGGGTGTTGTTGTTAAATTAAAAACAGCACCACTTACACTGTAAGAGTTGCCATTAATGGTGTTAGCACCATTCAAAAAGCATACCCAGGCACCTGAAGTATTCTTCCACTGCCAGCGGTAGTTGGAAGTGTTGTTTACGTTAATCACTGTAGGAGTAACAGTGTATTGAGGTCCGGCTCCGCAACTGCCACTGTAGCCGGTTACTTCGTGAGCAAAACCTCTAAAAGAAATTAGAAGAAAAAAAGTAATTACGAAAAAAAGTTTTGATGCCTTTGCAAAGTTTCCTGCTTTGCCGTAAGCTAAGGGTAGATTGAAATTCATGCTCAAAATGTTTAAAACGTTTTCTTAGACTGGATTGGTTCCAAGCCTGCCAAATAAATTTTCTCCTGCTGTTATTCAGGAAATTTAAATTTTGGTCTTAGTAGGAAGAGGATGCTTAAAGGAAATTCGTAGGAGATAGATAAACGTCATTAGGAAAGGGAATGCAATGTAAAATCAATTGTTGAGTCCTACAAGTGTTTTCACTTATATTTTAAGGATTAACCTAAGTATTTTTTACATTCTGCATACGTAATTTTACTAACCAGAATACAAACATCTGTTTAATCAGCCGCTAATTCTAAAAAATTAGCCCGGCTATCCTTATTATTCGACTAAAGCGAAAATTTCTACGCCAGGAGAAGTAATCTAAATGGCTAAAGCAAATATCGAAACAGAAGATGAATGCCTGATTTATTACAACTCCATATTCGACTTTCATTTTGACATAAAAAAACCCTCCGTTTCGTGGAGGGTTTTAAAAATTATCAATAAAAAAAATTACTCCGGCTTAGCCTCTTCAGTTGCAGGTTCTTCGGATGTACCACCTTCCATTTTCTTCTTCAATTCTGCCAATACACCTAAATCGCCCAGTGTAGATTTCTCTACTTTGGCCTGAACATTTTTAACTGCTTTCTTTGTATTATCAGCTTCTACCCTTGCTTCTTTTTTCACAACTTCAGCAGCTTCTACTTGTCCCTGCTCCCAGATACGGGTATGTGAAACCACAATTCGCTTTTCATTGCGGTCAAACTCGATTACCATAAACTGAGCTGTTTCATCAGCAGCAATACTCTTACCATCTTCTTTTGCAAGATGACGGTTAGGGGCAAATCCTTCCAAACCATAAGACAACTGAACACTTGCACCTTTATCATCTCTGCGGCTTACCGTACCTTCATGCAGACTGCCGATGGCAAATGTTTCCTGTAAAGAGTTCCAGGGGTCTTCTTCTAATTGTTTGTGACCCAATTGCAGTTTCCTGTTTTCTTTATCTATACCAAGAATGATTACATCAATATTGGCAGCTACTTTAGTATATTCTCCAGGATGATTGAAACGCTTTAACCAGCTCAGGTCGCTGATATGAATCATACCGCCGATACCGGCAGCTAATTCTACAAACACACCATAGTTAGTAATGTTTTTTACCAATCCTGTATGCTTACTTGCTTCTGCAAATTTTGTTTCAATATCATTCCATGGATCTTCTGAGAGTTGTTTGATAGACAGGCTCATCTTGCGACTTGCTTTATCAAGTGTTACCACTTTAGCTTCATGCTCATCACCCAGTTTAAAGAATTCTTTTGCATTGATAGGCGTATTAGCCCAAGTGATTTCTGATACATGCACCAGACCTTCAACACCCGGTTGAATTTCGAGGAATGCACCATAGTCTTCAATGTTTACTACTTTACCTTTTACTACATTACCTTCTGCAATGTTTTCTGCCAGCACATCCCACGGATGCGGAGTTAGTTGTTTAAGGCCAAGGCTGATACGTTTTTTCTCATCATCAAAATCAAGTACTACCACATTAATCTTCTGATCAAGTTTAAGCACTTCAGTTGGGTGAGAAATACGACCCCATGAAATGTCAGTAATATAAAGCAGACCATCTAAGCCACCCAGATCCATGAAAGCACCAAAGTCGGTAATGTTCTTCACCGTTCCTTCTAATACTTGTCCTTTTTCCAGTTTGCTCATTATCTCTGCTCTCTGTGCTTCGATATCGCTTTCGATAAGTGCTTTGTGAGATACAACAGCATTCTTAATAGTCTCGTTAATCTTAACTACTTTAAATTCCATTGTTTTTCCTACAAACTGATCGTAATCAGTTACAGGTTTTACATCTATCTGAGATCCTGGTAAGAATGTTTCCATTCCGAATACATCAACGATCAAACCACCTTTAGTTTTAGAAGTAACTGTACCAGTAATAACTTCACCAGTTTTGTGTACTTCCACAATTCTTTCCCAAGCTCTTGTGATGCGGGCCTGACGACGACTTAAATTCAAATG
>JAYVKT010000284.1:0-3904 GCA_043768195.1 Chitinophagaceae bacterium
GGCCGTTTCAAATCTTCGTTGGGAAATCCGAGACCCTGTAACACTTCTTCTGTCTTATGATGAATATTGTAACCGCCGAGTGTTTCTAATTCATGCAGCTTGTCGCTGTACTCATGCAGTGTTTTTTCATCACCCGTTTTTTCTAATTCGATGCCGAGCTCTTCAATTTCTTTTTCTAATTGCAGCACCTGCTCAAATGCACTAAGGGCCACTTGAAGGATAGAGTCATTAGTATCAAAACTCAGCAAATCCTGGTGCAGGTAACCGATGGAAGTAGTGCGGCTTCTTTCTACTGTTCCCTTGGAAGGGGTGAATTGCCCCACCAATAATTTCAGCAAAGTGGATTTGCCGGTGCCGTTATATCCGATTAGTCCAATTCTTTCTCCAGGCTGAATGTGCCAGGTAGAATCTTCTACTATTGCCCTTGCGCCAAACTCAAATGTTACATTTTGTAATCCTGCCAGCATAATATTCTAAATGAGGCGCAAATTTAGCCATATTCCAGCATTAAATTTTTGTTGAAACAAGTAAAATAGAAATAGTCATTTTGCCAGTGGTTATCTTTGCCCTTGTTCTGGCGAAGCAAACAATAAATACGCCTGTTTGTATTAATTTATATGCAAAAATCTTTTGTTACTGTACTATTTTTCTTGTGGTTAAATCCGGTATTTGCCCAAACCCCTGCCTCTCCAAACCGGTTTACAATTAATGGATATGTAAAGGATAGTCTTACCGGTGAATCTATAATCGGTGCCACCGTTTCGGTGAACGGACAATCGAAAGGAGTGGCGAGTAACCAATATGGGTTTTATTCGATTACACTGGATGAAGGGGTTTATACCATTTATGTTTCGCATGTTTCTTATTTGGGAAAAACGGTTTCTGTTGATTTAAATAATAGCCAGTCACTGAATTTTGATATTGTTTCCAAATCTTCTGCACTAACAGATGTGGTAGTTTACAGCAAACGCAGGGATGGTAATGTAAAGAATGCCCAGATGGGGAAAATTGATTTGTCTATGAACCAAATCAGGAACATCCCTGCTTTTTTGGGCGAAGTAGATTTGCTAAAAGCCATTCAATTGCTGCCCGGTGTAAGAAATGCAGGAGAGGGTAATGCAGGTTTTTATGTGCGGGGAGGCGGACCAGATCAGAATTTAATCATGCTTGATGATGCAGTAGTGTATAATTCCGGTCATCTTTTTGGCTTTTTTTCCATCTTTAATTCCGATGCCATTAAAAACGTTTCGTTGATAAAAGGGGGCATGCCTGCCCAGTATGGCGGCCGCCTTTCCTCTGTGGTGGATGTAACCATGAAAGATGGAAATATCAATAAACTTCAAATGGAAGGGGGTATCGGGCTTATTGCTTCCCGGTTTTCCATACAAGGGCCTATTAAAAAAGTCAAAGCCCGCCCGGATGGCCAGGTCGGACGGGCATCTTTTATTATATCTGCAAGACGAACATATATAGATGCACTGGCGTCGCCTTTTATTAAAAAAAGCAGCAGTTTTTATGGCTCAGGATATTACTTTTTTGATTTGAATGCAAAAATGAACTACCGGTTCTCAGAAAAAGACAGGTTGTACGTCAGCGGTTATTTTGGAAGGGATGTGTTTGATTTTAATAATGCCAAACGAAATTTTAAAACCAATATCCCCTGGGGAAATTCTACAGCAACCATACGATGGAACCATGTGTTTAACCGCCGTCTTTTTTCAAACACTACGTTGGTGTACAACGATTATAAATTCCGGTTTACTGCACAGCAGGAAAATTTTGAGATTGGTCTTTACTCTGGCATTAAAGACGGAACTATTAAAACAGATTTCGATTATTATCCTTTGCCCAATCATAAATTAAAATTTGGCGGCTTGCTTACCTATCACCGGTTTACCCCCAATGTGGTTACCGGCCGGCAGGATTCAATTGTTTTTAAACCTAACAACGAAGGGTTGAAATATGCCGCAGAATCTGCTGTTTATATTCAGGACGATTGGGAAATAGGGGAGAAGTGGAAAGTAAATTATGGTTTGCGATGGAGCAGCTTTACCCAGATAGGCCCTTACACCAAATTTCTTCGTGATACCGATGGCAACAAACTCGATAGTACTTTCTATGGTGATTTAAAACCCGTGAAAACGTACGGAGGATTGGAACCCCGTATGACTATCCGCTATGCTGTTAACGATGAAACATCTGTAAAAGCAGCGGTGACGAGAAACTACCAGTACATTCATCTGGTCAGCAATTCCGGTAACACACTACCTACCGATCTATGGGTACCCAGCACTTATATTGTAAAACCACAGATTAGCTGGTTGTATTCGGCAGGAGTTTTTAAAAACTTTGAGGACAACAAATATGAAACATCAGTAGAGTTGTATTACAAAGACATGCAAAACCAGGTGGAGTATAAAGAAGGCTATACTCCGGGGCTTGCCGATCCTGAAGATGAATTTGTATTTGGTAAAGGCTGGAGCTATGGTGCCGAGTTTTTGGTTAATAAATTAAAAGGAAGATTGACGGGATGGGTTGGTTACACCTTATCATGGACATGGAGAAAATTTCCTGATTTGAACGACGGTGAAAAATACCCGACTAAGTTTGATCGCCGCCATGATATGTCTGTTGTAGTTAATTACGAAGCAAGTAAAAAATGGAAACTCGGTGCTGTCTTTGTATATGGCACAGGTAATGCCATTACTTTACCCGAACGTTTTTATATTATCAATGGTGTGCTTACACAGGAGTACAGCAAGCTGAACCAATACCGGATGCAGGCTTATCACCGTATGGATTTGTCGGCTACTTACACACCTGTACCCAAAAAGAAACGCAGGGTAACCGGTTATTGGGTATTCAGTATCTACAATGTTTATAGCCGTCTTAATCCTTACTTTATTTATTTCGATCAATCAGGCAGCCCTGCAGGTGGGGATTTAAAGGTGGAAGCAAGGCAGGTGTCGTTGTTTCCGATATTGCCTGCGGTGACGTGGAATTTCAAGTTTTAGTGCAGGGTAAAAAAAGGATCTTCTTTCAAAGTCCCTGTTAGTTTCAAACATGAAACTGATAAAAAAGTCAACTGAGTATTTGTTGAACAACTTGCAAAAAAGCGATGAGAAGTTTTTTCTCATTTGAGCGGATAAATAATTGGCTTCTCTTTTCTTAAAATAGGCAGATATTGAATAAATAAATTAAATTTAGCATCATTAAGCCTTTACACTAAACCCAGACACATGAAAATTCTGAAGAAGCTTTTCATCTTTCTCATTATCCTTCTTATAAGTATTCAAAGCTTTGCACTAACCATCTATGAGATTAGCTACGAATTTAAAAACCTGGCTGATTTTCCTAAATACACAGCCATGCTTGTGCGGTATGGCAACGGTACTGGTTTTATGCGGGTAAAATATTCCAACAAGGCCGGCACAGAGACCTATGTGGTGCATCTTGAATTTGTAGAAGTGGAAGGACGTTCAAAAATTGATGGCCTGCCTCACCTTACCCTTCAGTTCAAAGGAAAGGATCCGAGGTATATTAAAAATGGAAACAAAGAAAAACAGGAGGCTTATAATCCTGATGTATTGTGGTTTAAAAAAGAGGCAAGCGATAAAAATTTTAAACCCTGGGGTGTTACTTCTTTGAACCTTGACAGCACTTTTGAGTATGGTAAAATACTTTCTGTAAAGGTTATTAATAAGGAAGACATGACGAAAACCTTTGTGAAGGCTTACTTTTTAGAAACAGAAACATTCTACACCAATTTATTCAAGGCTGATGACACAAAAATAGCAGCCGTAAAACCACCTAAAACTACGCCACCCGGTACAAAACCAATTGTTACTGCTGCAACACCAACCAAACTTCACTTTATTTTAGTGGCCAATACCAACGATCCCCG
>JAYVKT010000285.1:0-3679 GCA_043768195.1 Chitinophagaceae bacterium
GGTAAAAGTACTACCTGTGCAATGCTTTTTAATATTTTATCTGAAGCAGGATTACAGCCAAGCATTATTAGTGGAGCCGGTTTAATAAGCATTATTAAAGAAGGTAAAATTGGTAATGCAAAAGTTGGTAGTGGCGAATGGTTAATAATTGAGGCAGATGAAAGTGATGGCTCAATTGTTCAATATCATGCAGCAGTAGGTTTGTTGTTAAATGTTGATAAAGACCATCAGGAAATTGAAGAGTTGATGAATATTTTCAGCATCTTTAAAAATAATACACAGACATTATTTGTGGTTAATCAGGATAACCAATTATCTGCTAAATTATCGCAAAACGATGCCAACGATTTTACTACAGATCCTTTAAAAAATGCAAAATTTAAAGCATCCGGTTTTACACAAAAAGGGTTAACCATTGCTTTTGATATTAACGGTACAGCATTTAATTTAAATACTGTTGGTAAATTAAATATGGAAAACGCTTTGGCAGCAACCGCAGTGGCAAATCAGCTGGGGATAGGGCTTTCAATATGTGCCGTAGCACTGCATAAGTATGAAGGAATATACAGGCGTCACCAATTATTAGCTTATAAAAATGGCGTATGGTTAATAGATGATTACGCACACAACCCTGTAAAATGTGCCAAAAGTATTGAAGCTTGTCAGCCTATTGCCACTAAAGTAATTGCCTGGTTTCAACCCCATGGCTATGGACCTACAAGATTTTTACGGCACGATTTTGTAAAGGAGATTGCTGCTGTGTTGCGACCTGAAGATGAGATTTGGATGAGTGAAATATTTTATGCCGGTGGTACTGCGATAAAAGATATTTCTGCCAATGATTTAATTAATGATTTAAAAGTATTGAACAAGAAGGCTTTTTTTGTAGAAAACCGAAATGAATTTTTAGCTACTGTACGACCGCATCTTACTGATAATTGTGTGCTACTGCTAATGGCAGCAAGAGATCCCTCACTCGAACAATTTGCCAAACAAATATGGCAGAATTTATAAGTATAAAAGACTCTCTCAAAATATATCTGCCCTGAATAAATGAATACAAGCACACGGATGACACGGATGAGAGGGATTTGTAAGATTTGTTTTGGCTTATTAAATGAATAAATAATTAGTTCCTTCCAGTCTGCCGAAATTCTTCGGGACAAGCTGTGTCATCCGTGTGCAAAAAATATTGTACAGATGTCCTGCAAAAAATCAAGAGGCAAACTCAGCTACATTCTCCTTTGTTACCGGCAGAAACATATACCAGCACAAGGCCATCAATAAACCAGGGTGTGATGTATCGGCAAGTTGTTTATTTTTTGTAAAATGTACAGCAGCCGCACCTTCATTAGAGCTAAGGCCACAGGTAACAAATGGGGTTTCTTTTGATTCTTTATACAACACCAGCTGCGCCAGCGGATTGTTATGCGTGGTATAAAAAAAACGTTCATCGTTCACTTCAATAAAATTTTCTTTGTTTTCTTGCCCTAACTCGCCAATCTTAAATCCATATTCATCCCGGATAACAGTTTTATTTCTTCTAAAACCTTCTTTGCGAATCAGGAAAATCCTTTTCTGATTTTCACACTCAACTCTGGCCGAGTTGGAAAACGGGTTAAGAATTACGGTTAGAATTTTCTTATCATCTTTGTACAGGTGGTACGTTTCGTTGTTGGAACTGGAGGCAACTGATTCCCATCTCATGACTTAAAATTTTAGTAGTGGCGGTGAAAAAGAAAATTACAATGGTTTGTGTTGGTAATGACTGGTTAACTTAAATTTAATATTAACTTCATATTGGAATCGACTTAGTGCAAAAACTGTGGAAAATCCGGGTTTAATGCACATATTCTCTCTAAATTGTTTAAGCTTTGATAATGAATACACAGGAAAAACGGGACAAAAAATTTCTGGAAAAAGCCATCGAGTTGTCGAAACAGGGAATGGAAGGTGGTAAGGGCGGCCCTTTTGGATGTGTGATTGTGAGTGGGGATGAAATTGTGGGTGAGGGCAACAACATGGTTACCTCCTCTAACGACCCGACGGCCCATGCAGAAGTGGTGGCCATTCGGAATGCCTGCGAAAAATTGGGTACCTACCAGTTGAATGAATGTGAAATATATACCAGTTGCGAGCCTTGCCCGATGTGTCTGGGTGCTATTTATTGGGCCCGGCCTAAAAGAGTGGTGTATGCCAACACAAGAGAAGAAGCAGCCGAAATTGAATTTGATGATGAGTTTATTTATAATGAAATCAATGCAAAAATGATTGACAGGAAGATTCCGTTTATTCATCACCCACATCCCAAAGCTAAAGAGGTATTTGATGCCTGGAAAAACTGGGAAGGCAAAAAAAAGTATTAATCAGGACACCATTTTCCTGATAACAATATAGCAAAGCACTATCAGCAGAATCAGTATAAGAATAGAAACATATAACCAGGGTTGATCTTTAATTTTCATTTTTTCCCGGCGGGTTTTCTTTTTTTCTGTCTTTTTTTTCAGGTCACGGTTCAGCATTTCCACCATGTATTGCAGTTGTTCTTTGTCTTTGAATTCCTGCAAGCCATCAACGGCATCTTCATTAAACTCATTTTGCAAAAGCTGTTTTTCCACTTCATGCTTCTTTTCTTCAGATAGCTTGCCTTGCAGGTAAAGCAGTAATGTTTCCTGGTCAACGTCCGTGGACAAATTGGATAATATGTCTTTATAGTTATCTGACATGCTATTTTCGTTTCTCTTCTTCGCTTAGTTTTTTTTCAATTAATAATTTTAAATTCCGTTTGCCGTTCTGGATATAGCTTTTTACCTGCAGCATACTAAACCCGGTTTCGTCACTCACTTCCTGGTAGCTTTTCTTTTGCAAATAAAACAAAGTTACACATTGCTGTTGCTCAGGGTTTAGTTCTTTTAATGCCCCTTCCATCAATTCTAATGTGTGATCATTTTCTCTTAAAGCCTGCCTGTCACTTTCTTCTTCTGGTTTGGCTGCCAGACGGTCATTAACTTCCGTTGTAATTTTTCCCTGCCTGTCACGGATTTTCATCAGGCAATGATTTTTGGCTACCATGTAGAGCCATGATTTGAAATACTCTACTTTATATTTCTGCAACTCCTGTATCACCTTTAAAAAAATTTGCTGCACACTGTCTTTGGCCTCTTCTTCATTTTTTAAGTATTTCATGCTTACACCTAATAGCAACAAAGTGTAGCGCTGCAGCAGAATGCCCAGCCACTCATTATTTTGATCGGCATAAAACTGTTCAAGCAGTTGCTGGTCGGTTATATGCTGGTATTTGTCGGCCTTCACAAATGGAAAATAGTTATTTGTTGCCAGTTAGATGCAGGTTTTTGTAAATTCAACAAAATATTACGGCGCAGGGCTTTCATTTATTATTTTCGATAAAACTTTATCATATGGATTATGCAATGGTGGCTGTGCCGGCTGCACCGGTTCGCCGGAAGCCCAGTCATAAAAAGGAAATGGTGAACCAGTTATTATTTGGTGAGGCAGTTCGGATAATAAAAGAAAAAGACGATTTGTGGGTAAAGGTGTGCAGCCTGCATGATGGGTACGAAGGTTGGATGACCAGTACCTTGCTACAGGAAGTTGATGAAAACATGGCTAATACGGTCTGTGCTTTTGCTACAACAGATATGCTGAATACCGCCTATCT
>JAYVKT010000286.1:0-2154 GCA_043768195.1 Chitinophagaceae bacterium
GCCAATTACTAAAGGGCTTCCTTTTCTTGCTGCAATAATAGTGTCGGGCTTATCTGCATCTAATAGCAGAATTACATAAGCTCCTGTAACTCTTTTCAAAGCCACCCGTACTGCTTCTTCCAGGTCGCATTGATTATTATTTTTTATTTCCTCAATAAAATTCAGCAGCACTTCTGTATCCGTATCACTGGTGAAAGTGTAGCCTTTATTTGTTAGTTCTTTTTTTAACTGGGAATAATTTTCTATAATCCCGTTATGAATCATGGCCAGCTTACCGCTTGCTGATTGATGGGGGTGTGCATTACGATCACTCGGTTCGCCGTGGGTGGCCCAACGGGTGTGACCAATTCCAACATTTGCATGAAGATCTTTGCCAACAATATATTCTTCTAACTCGGCTACTTTGCCTTTTTTCTTAAAAACTTTCAGGCCGCTTCCATTTTGTAAGGCAACACCAGTGCTATCATAACCACGGTATTCTAATCTTTTCAGTCCTTTTATAATAATGGGATAAGCTTCTCTTGATCCTGTATATCCTACAATTCCACACATTGGTTTTACATTTTAGATGCCCCGTTTGCCCGGCAAGGGCAAACAATGCGGCAAAGGTATAGATTTCAAAACATGCAAACGGTTGATCAGTTGCAAAGGATAAAAATCTGAAAAATAACTCATACGTCCAAACAGACAGGAATGGTAGCTAATTGTTTAAAGTAATACCCCTTTTAAAAGAACAAAGGCTGTGCCGAAATAAATAAGCAGCCCTGTTACATCCACCAGCGTTGCAATGAAAGGCGTAGAAGAGGTAGCAGGGTCTGCCCCCATTTTTTTCAGTAACAAAGGAAGCATTGAACCCATTATTGTACCCCATAATACAACACCGATAATGGCAATGCCGATTGCAAAACCAATCCGGATAAAATGTTCGCCGAATAACCCAAAAAAATGATGGCCGCCAAAAACAATAAAAAAACCAAGGATGCCCAAAGTAACCCCCATGAAAAGACCGGATTTAATTTCTCTTTTAGCAATCTGCCACCAATCATGTACCGTTATTTCTCCTAATGCCATGGCCTGAATGATAAGCGTTGCTGCCTGGGAGCCGCTATTGCCGCCACTTGAAATGATTAAAGGAATAAAAGTAGATAAGACGAGAACCTGTTCCAGTGTTTTTTGAAAGCCAGACATAGCGGCGATAGTCAACGTTTCACCCACAAATAAAATGATAAGCCAGATAATTCTTTTCTTGTACAATTTAAAAAGCGGAACATCCAGGTAAGGTTCGTCGAGGGCCGCTGTGCCGCCCATTTTTTGCATATCCTCACTAAATTCTTCACCGGCTACCCATAAAATATCATCAATGGTAACAATGCCCAGAAGCTTATTACTTTTACTGATTACCGGCAACGCCACCCTGTTATTCATTTTAAATATTTCGGATGCTGTTTCCTGATCATCTTCTGCATGAAGGCTAACAAAACGTTCATCCATCAGATCCGCCACTTGTTTATCCGGCGGATTTAAAATAAAATCCCTGATACGTATATCATCCAGCAGTTCTCCTTTTTCATTGATGACGTAAATTACGTTGATAGTTTCACTGTCTTTTCCATATTTACGGATGGTGCTAAACACTTCTTCAATAGTATTCCAGGGATATACATACACATAGTCAGGCGTCATCAACCGGCCAATACTGTTTTCAGGATAACCCAGCAACGACAGGGTTATTTTTCTCTCGTCCGGGTCAAGTAGTTTGATTAATTCTCTTACTACATTACTTGGTAGTTCTTCCAGAAAATCTGTACGGTCATCGGCTGGCAGGTCATTTAATAAAGAGGCAGTTGTATTAGGAGGCAATTCCTGTATAATTCTTTTTTGTACAGATAAATCGAGTATTTTGAAAACACTGGCAGCTCTGTTAACAGACATATTAGCGATAATGCTGCTTTCATATTCCGGAAATTCTTCTACGAGTTCTGCTACATCACTTATGTTCTGATCATCTAAAAATTCCCTTATCTGAAGTTTATCTTCAGTTATGATGATGGCTTCAAATTGTTCCTGCAGTGTATGTTGTTCCAATTCCAATGACATGTTTCAAAAATACGAAGTAAGAGGTAAGAAGTAAAAAGTCTGAAAGTGAGAGATTTC
>JAYVKT010000287.1:0-4179 GCA_043768195.1 Chitinophagaceae bacterium
AGAAATGAAAAGGGACAGCAGGTATAAATTAGATTGGGTATCTCTTGGGCCGGTGGTTAATTCTGCAAGGGCAGATGTGGTGCAGGCAGATGCCACACACCCTGGCACCATGTATGTTGGTTTTGGTTCGGGTGGTTTATGGAAGACGATTAATAATGGTGTAAGCTGGGATTGCATTTTTCAGGAGCAGGCATCATTGGGCATTGGTGATATGGAACTGGCACCGTCTGACCCCAACATAATTTATGTAGGCACCGGCGAAAATTTAAAGAAGCCCCGAAACTTTACCTTACCCGGTACGGGAATGTATCGCTCAAACGATGCTGGCAAAACATGGCAACATATCGGGTTAGAAGATTCATGGTCTATTGCAGAAATTGCCATACATCCTAAAAATCCGGACATAGTAATGGTGGCCGTGTTGGGGCATTTGTGGTCAACCAATAAAAACCGTGGATTGTATCAAACCATCAATGGTGGAAAAACATGGCAACAAGTATTGTATAAAAATGATTCAACAGGGGCAAACGATATTGTCATTGCACCATCCAATCCCAAAATAATGTATGCTTCGCTGTGGGAAGTTTATCCCGGCATCAGCGGAAAAAGCAGCGGGGTGTACAGAAGTACAGATGGAGGAAAAAAGTGGATAGCATGTGACAAGGGTTTGCCATCGGGCCCGATGACGGGGCGAATAGGGTTAACCGTATCTTACACCAATCCCTTAAAAGCATATGCATTGGTTGATAATCTGCACAATACTCCCGGACTATCGGCAGAATTATATAAAACAACAGACGGTGGCATCACCTGGAAAAAAACACATACAGATTCGCTTAAATTTTTCTCGGTGATTGGCTGGTATTTTACAGATGTATATGTAAATCCAAAAGATGATGAAGAAGTCTATTGTCTCGGCGTTCGGTTGGCGCATAGCAGGGATGGAGGAAAAACATTTTCCTATATCGACGGAAAAGTAAATCGGGTAAATACTGGTCTTGCAAAAGGATTTCATTTAGACCAATGTGAACTTTGGATTAACCCAACCAACCCGCAGCATATTGTTGCCGGTAATGATGGTGGTTTATATGTTAGTTATGATAAAGGCTTATCCTGGCTTCATTATAATAATATACCTGTTGGTGAATTTTATGATGTAACGATTGACCAGAAAAACTATATGATTTATGGCGGCACACAGGATAATGCAACAGTGTATGGACCTCCTAAAGAATTTAATCCAAAAATTGCCGACCCCTGGAAATATGTGTGGATAGACCCCTGGGATGGCGGTGATGGTTGTGTAACGCAGGTGGACCCTGAAGACGATAATACAGTTTATTATAGTTCGCAAAACGGAGGGGCTGTAAGGTTTGACAAAAGAGCCGATACCACTGAATACATCCGCCCAAAACTTCCCGCATCTGTTAAAGACACATTGCTATATAATTTTATAACGCCTTATTTTATTTCGCCTCATCATAAAGAAACACTTTATCATGGCGGCAATTATATTTTTAAAAGCACCAACCGTGGAGATAGCTGGAAAGTAATCAGCCCCAATCTTACCATCGCTGAGAAGGCAGAAAAAAAATCCTTTTCAACCGGCGCATTGGCAGAATCATATCTGCAGCAGGGCTTACTTTATGCAGGCACGGATAAAGGGGCTTTCTGGGTTTCAAAAAATGATGGGGCAAGCTGGGAAGAAAATGATAATGGGCTTGCCAATAATTATATCCGTAGCATTTGTGCTTCCCGTTTTGTAAAAGAAAGGGTGTATGTAGCCATGACAGGTATAAACTATGATGATTTAAATAGCTATTGCTACGTATCAGAAGATTATGGAAAAAACTGGAAGAGTATTACGGCTGGGCTCCCCAACGAACCGGTGAATTTAATTCTTGAAGAACCCACCAATGAAAACATATTGTATGCCGGCTGTCTTCGTGGCGTTTATATTTCTATTGACAGGGGAAAAAACTGGTCATACCTTGGCAACAACATGCCCGGTGCTGCTATTGCTGATTTGGAAATACATGAACCCACCGGCGACTTGATAGCTGCTACACACGGAAGAGGTATTTATAAAATAAGCCTTAACCCGTTACATACTTTTATCAGTAAAAATTTTTCGGCAGACAAAGATTATTTGTTTGAAACAAAAGAAAACCAACTGCCCTGGTTTCAATCCGCATCAGGAATACCTGATTACCGGACATTTGAAAAAACGGATATTGTATATTGGCTAAGCGAAGCAAAACCAATAGCTCTGTCAATTAAAGACACCGCCAATAAAGAAGTATGGTCAGTACAGTTAAAAGGCGAAAAGGGATTTAATCAATACCGGTGGGATTTGATTGTAAGCAGGCAAATAAGCGACTTGCCTTACTTTACACAGTTTGAAAAATGGCTGAAAGCCGGTAGCTATATATTGAGCTTGTCAGATGGCAAATCGAAGTTATCACAGCCGTTTAATGTAAAAAGCAGGCCATCGCCATATAAAAAATAGCAGAATTAATTTTTTGTAATAAATAAATTTCAGCGTATGAACCATAAATTTTTTTTCGGATTGTTTGTTGCAACAGTATTATTAAGTAATAACCTGGAGGCACAGAATAAGAAATTAACGCTGGAAGATATTTATACTAATGGCCTGTATCGTACAAAAGGTATCGGGCAGTTGCGCTGGATGGAGGATAACAAAAGCTACTCCGCATTGGAATATAATAACACTGCAAAGGGAAACGATATTGTACGTTATGATGTGGCAAGCGGAGCAAAATCAATTCTTGTTAACGCCAATCAATTGATACCAACTCTTACTGCCAAACCATTATCTGTTGATGATTATATATGGAGTGGCGATAACAGCAAGCTGTTGATATTTACCAATACCCGTAAAGTGTGGCGGTATAACACAAGGGGTGATTATTGGGTGCTCAACCTTGCCAATGGAAAATTAAAACAACTGGGTAAAGGCCTTGAAGAAGCCACACTGATGTTTGCAAAATTTTCGCCGGATGGCGGTAGGGTGGCCTATGTAAGCAAACTGAATATTTATGTGGAAGATATTGCAACCGGCAAAATTATTCAGTTGACAAAAGACGGTGGC
This sequence comes from Chitinophagaceae bacterium, assembly GCA_043768195.1. GTDB lineage: Bacteria > Bacteroidota > Bacteroidia > Chitinophagales > Chitinophagaceae > JJ008. Next base: position 3,113 of record JAYVKT010000287.1, read on the forward strand.
GGCAACATTATCAACGGCACATTTGATTGGGTGTATGAAGAAGAGCTTGATTGCCGTGACGGCTTTCGCTGGAGCCCCGATGGCGCAACTATTGCTTACTGGCAATCCGATACAAAAGGAGTTGGCACATTTTATATGATAAATAATGTGGACTCTAATTATTCTGTTCCCATTCCGTTGCCCTATCCCAAAGTAGGCACTACCAACTCAGCAGTTAAAGCAGGTGTTATCTCTGCAAGTGGTGGCAAAACAAAATGGTTTGCTGTTCCCGGCGACCCCCGCAATAATTATTTAGCAAGAATGGAATACATACCCGGCTCAGATGAAGTGATGATTCAGCAACTGAACCGGCTGCAAAATACCAACACCGTGTGGGTGGGCAACACAAAAACAATGAGGCTAAAGAATATACTGACCGATAAAGACGATGCCTTTCTTGATGTACATGATAATATTGTGTGGTTAGATAACAACCGGGCCTTTACCTGGACCAGCGAAAAAGATGGCTGGATGCATTTGTATAAAGTATCTAGAGATGGTAAAGAAATGAAACTGATACAAAAGGAAATTTTGATGTAGTAAATATAAACTGCATCGATCCTGTTGGTGGCTTTGTGTATTATATTGCATCGCCTGAAAATTTTACACAACGTTATCTGTATCGCAGCAGGCTGGATGGAAACGGCGATGCAGAAAGAGTGTCGCCTGCAGATATGGCCGGCCAGCATTCTTACCAGATCTCTGCTGACGCAAAATATGCCATACACAATTTTGTAAACGCCACAACTCCACCACGTATATCACTCATCAATCTCACCACGCATAAAGAAATAAAACTACTGGAAGACAATGACGCTTTAAAAGCAAAAATGAATGAACTGGGTTTGCGTAATAAAGAGTTTTTTAAAGTAGATATCGGGGATGTAGTGCTTGATGCCTGGATGATAAAGCCCATTAATTTTGATCCACAAAAAAAATATCCGCTTTTATTTCATGTGTATGGAGAGCCCGCCGGTTCTACCGTTCAGGACAACTGGGGTACGGGTGATAACCTCTGGCACCAATAC
>JAYVKT010000288.1:0-10400 GCA_043768195.1 Chitinophagaceae bacterium
ATTAGCTGTTCAATTGAACCCTGTGCGAAAAAGCCTTCTTACAATATTTTATTTACTGAGCATAGTTATTCTCTCTTCCTATTTATTAGGTGCCTGCAAAAAAGATCAAAACACAGACGGCCTTCACTTATTGCAGCAAGAAATTCCAAACAATTTTCCCCAACCAGCTTATACTTTCCAGGATAATCCGTTAAGCAAAGAAGGTTTTGAACTCGGCAGAAAGTTATTTTATGATGGCCGGCTTTCTATTGACAACCTTCACCCCTGCTCTTCCTGCCACCAGCAAATTGGCGGCTTTGGCACTTTTGAGCATGACCGCAGCCATGGTGTTTTTGATTCACACACACTGCGCAATGCACCAGTGCTTTTCAATCTTGCCTGGAACACTAATTTTCACTGGGATGGAGAATTTGTTTCATTAAAAGATGCCATTGCACAACCTATCAATGGCCATATTGAAATGGGAGAATCGTTTGAAGGCATCATCAATAAAATAAAAGATGACAAAGATTACCAGGAACGATTTAAGAAAGTATTCCGCTATCCTTTTATCCGGCCTGAATATATTTTAAAAGCATTGGCTCAGTTTACCGGCTACATTGTTTCGGCTGATTCCAAATACGACCGTTTTAAAAAAGGTACAGATGTGTTTACCGCACAGGAAGACAGAGGTTATCAATTATTCAAAGCTAAATGTGCCACCTGCCACCCCGAGCCAATGTTCACCGATTACAGTATCCGCAACATTGGCTTGCCGGTAGATAATTTTTTAAAGGACTATGGAAGGATAAGAATTACCGGTAAACAAGAAGACTCATTAAAATTTAAAGTGCCCACCCTTCGCAACACTTATATCTCTTCCAACTATATGCATGATGGAAGATTCAATACCCTTTTGCAATGTATCAATCATTACCGCAGCGGTGTGCAGCAAAGTGCATCTCTTGACCCTTTATTAATAAATGGAATTACATTGACGAATACAGAAGCCAACGATATTGCCGTTTTTCTCCGTGCATTAACGGATTCAGCCTTTTTGAAAGATCCCCGCTTTCAGCAACCACAATAGGAACTAGAAGGCATCTCAAAAGGCAATTTATATCTCGCAAAGCCGCAAGGGCGCAAAGAAAATTTGCTTAAAATAAACTGTTGCGTCTTAGCGGCTTTGCGAGAAAATCATTTCAAAAATATTTTTTAGATAGGTTCTAGTTTTTCTTTCTTTTACCCCGCAATGTTTCCAAAGAAAGTTTTTGTGCTTCAATATCCTTTATGGTATCATCCTGCGACTTTACATTTTCTGCCAGCTTTCTTTCCAGTTCTATCTTATCATCCTGCAGTCCTTTTAATTTCTTCTCCGCTTTGCCCACCACTTCCTCCTGGGCCTTTATTTGCAATTCGAGGTTTGCGGCTTCAATGTCGGGCAACATATTATTCAAATATGTTTTTGCCTGGCCAATATCATACGACTCTAATTTATCTATTGCATTAGCTCCGTCTTTTTGCAGTATCAAATAGAGAACAGCTTCATCGCTTTCTTTGCGGCTCTTTCTTTCCACTTTAATAATATAATCCATCTTATCCATACTGATATCAGTTACGTAAGCATTTTTAAATACTAAAAACCCTTTGTCCCTGTTCAGAATACCCTTTTCTTCTTTGGCCCGGTAGCCTAATTTTTCCATCCGCTGGATGATGGCATTCTCTACCGCCTGTACCGGGTAAGAATAATCTATAGCAATAGCGGCCTGCTTTTTTTTATCGAACTGTATGTTGCCTTCATAGGCCTGTGCCTGCAAGGCAGCTGAAATATTCAAAAAAATAATAGCGAGTAAACATATCTTCTTCATAGTCCTTATTTTGGCAATAAAGATACAGCAAGACACAAAAGCGTTGCAATTGTCTTAAATAAAAGCCTTCGGGTTCGTTCAAATTCGTTTTTTGACCGCCTAAAAGCTACTTTTGTTCAGAAATTTTTCCAATCCTTTGAGTAGTATAAAAAAACTGGCAGGGCAAACATTGTGGTATGGGGCAAGCAGTATTTTCGGTAGGTTTCTTAATTACCTGCTGACACCGCTGCTGGTTACCATTTTTGCTTCTGATGAATATGGCAAAATAAGCACCCTGTTTACCATTGCCGCTTTTCTCAATATTGTTTACACCTACGGATTAGAAACATCCTATTTCCGATTTTCTGCATTGCAACCGGAAACGAAAGTTTACAATACCTGTTCATCTTCCATTATTCTGACAACTATCCTTTTTACAGGGGTTTTGCTTTTTTCCACGCAAAGCTTCGCTTCGTTTCTGGAAATGCCGGATCACCCGGAATATATTTTATGGGTGATTGTTATCGTAGCACTTGATACATTAAGTGTGATGCCGTTTGCCAAACTCAGGTATGAAGGAAGGCCAAGGAAATTTGCCGCTATAAAAGTGCTGAATATTTTAATCAATGTAGGGTTGGTGGTGTTCTTCTTAGTTGTTTGTAAAAATGCCCATGAAAAAGGATCCAACAACTTCTTTGCATCGCTTTACAACCCAAAGATTGGTTTGGGCTATGTAATACTTGCCAACCTGATAGCAAGCGGATTGACCCTGCTATTGCTGGCAAAAGAATTTTTACAATTTAAGTTCAGGTTGAATCCCGGCTTTTGGAAAGAAATGATGAAGTATAGCTGGCCGCTGATTATTGTAGGCTTTGGCGGAATGATCAATGAAACGATTGACCGTATTATGCTGCTGAAACTCTATCCCGGCACTACAGCAGAAGCTTTTTCTCAATCAGGTATTTATTCCGCCAACTATAAACTGGCGGTGCTGATAGTTCTGTTTATCCAGGCTTTCCGCATGGGGGCTGAACCGTTTTTCTTTAAGCAATCTACCAGTGAAAATGCGCAGCGAACCTATGCCCGGATAATGAAATTTTTTGTAATAGCCTGTTGTTTTTGTTTTCTCGGCGTTACTCTTTTTCTCGACATCTGGAAATATTTTATGGGTACGGCCCACCCGGAATATTACACCGGTTTAAAAGTGGTGCCGCTGCTGATGACGGCTAAAATTTTTCTGGGTATTTATTACAATCTTTCTATCTGGTATAAAATAAAAGAAAAGAACCTGACAGGTGCCTGGATTACACTCGGTGGTGCAGCCATTACCATTTTATTCAACTGGATTTTTATTCCCATTCTTGGCTATATGGCTTGTGCCATAGCTACTGTTTTATGTTATGGCTTTATGATGGTAGTAAGTTATTTACTGGGGCAAAAACATTATCCTGTTCCTTATGCCTGGAAAAAAATATTGGCCTATATCGCCATTTGCTTAATTATGTTTGGTCTGCACCAGGCATTTCTTCTGCTTGAATTAAGCAAGTGGGTAAACCGGGGGGTAGCTGTGGCGTTTGTAGGTTTGTTCACTCTGCTTGTTTTGAATGTGGAAAGGAAAGAGTTTGAGAGAATGCCGGTGGTAGGGAGATTTTATAAGGCAAAAGCACTTTAAAAAACTGTTCAAAACAATATCTCAAAATTTGTTTTAAATAAAAATGGCTATGAGTTTTTTCAAAAAAACATTTGGCGGCACTGACAAAAAACCGGCAATCGAAAAACCAGATATTGATGGTTTGCTTATGTCCGGCGATACAGATAAATTGATTATAGAACTTGACACTTACATCAATAAAATTTGCGACTATGGTGCTTTCTTAGAAAAACTAAACCAACCGCAAAAGATTTTTTATTTCAATCAGCAATTAGAAAGAGAAATAAATAACGGAGGATTTGACCAGTATTTTGTTAACTCAAGTGGAGGTTTTGCGCATGAAACGGTACTTTCATTAATAGAAATAGGTGCAAATAAGACGGCAGACATTTTGCAATTAGCTATTGATGAATTCCCTGACTCGATTGTATCAAAAGAAGAATTGGAGAGACGGGAGATAATGGAAAATTTTGAAGAAAAAACAGGACAAGTCTGGAATCAACTAGACGAAAAATTTTTAGCCTATGAGGATAATTTATATGAACTTAATCTTCTGTTTATAAAACAAAATCTAATTTATTTTTAAACCAGGTATGCCCTTCAATACAACTTCACAAAAGGGTTATTCATTTTCTCCAACCCGACAGTAGTTACCGGCCCATGACCGGAATAAACCTTTGTTTCATCCGGCAAGGTGAAAAACTGGGTTTGAATACTATTAATTAATGTATCCATATTTCCACCCGGCAAATCGGTTCTGCCCACACTGCCATTAAACAATACATCGCCGCCGATAATAAAGCCACCGGCTTCATGGTAAAAAGAAACACTTCCCGGTGAATGGCCGGGGGTGAACCTGATTTCGAGTTCGTCATCTCCTATTTTTATAAAATTTCCTTCCTTCAAGTAAACCAAAGGCCCTTCATAGTTGTCGAAAGGCAGTTGCCACATTTGGCCGGATTGTGGGGCAAAATCAAGCACCGGCTTCTCTTTTTCATGCAGGTGCAGGGGCAGGCCCCAGGTGTCGTGTACGAATTTGTTACCAAAAACATGGTCAAGATGGCAGTGTGTGTTAAGCAGCAAAACAGGTGTAAGCCCTGTCTTCTCAATACCCGTTTTTAATTCGTCCCTTTCCTTCGGGAAATAACAGCCCGGATCTATAATGCAGCACTGCCCTTTTTCGTTATACAAAACATAAGTATTCTCCTGAACAGGGCTAAAAGTGAATGACTTAACAGCTAACATGGGTGGTTTTTTCGTACTTTTAATTTAGAACTGACTCTTGAAGGGCTTTAGAAAATAAAGATAATTAAAACCTCTCCCTATCAAGTGATCTGATTTTCGGAGTTTCCGACTCCCTCTCTTTAAGGAGAGGGGTGCAGCCTCTCCGATATAAATGAGTCATGTTGGGGTGAGGTTAAAAAACTAAGCGGCTGCCAAATAATTAAAAAGACCGATTAACAAGTTATTGAGGAGATTGCTTCGGCTTCGCCTCGCAAATAGCAAAAGAATCTATGAAGAAAGTATTAAGCCTGATTGCCTGCCTCTCCGTTTTCCTTACTATGGAAACTGCAGCACAAGTGAACACAGTTGAATTTGGTAAGAACAGGGTTCAGTACCAGAAATTCAAATGGAAATATTACCAGACAGAAAATTTCAATACCTACTTCAGTCAGGATGGCCTTGGGTTGGGTAAATATGTGGCACAAGTTGCTGAACTAGAGCTGCCGTCCATTGAAGAGTTTGTGGAATATGGTTTGCAACGCCGCATCAACATTGTGGTATATAATAATTATGATGAAATGCAGCAGTCCAATATCGGGCTGGGCATTGACTGGCAAAACACCGGCGGCGTAACCAAGCTGGTGAATAACAAAATGATTTTATTCTTTGATGGCAACCATGATAACCTTCGCAAACAAATACGCCAGGGCATTGCAAAAATTTTAGTAGATAATGTATTGTTTGGAGATGACCTTGGTGAGTTTGCTGCCAACCAGGCCCTGCTCGATCTTCCCAAATGGCTGACCGATGGCTACATTGAATATGCTGCTGAAAACTGGAGTACTACGCTGGATGATGATCTCCGTTCCGAAATGCTGGCAGGAGATTATAAAACCTTTTATCATTTCGCCTTTGCAAAACCCCAACTGGCAGGCCATGCTTTCTGGAAATATATTGCTGATAAATATGGTAAAAGCAAAACCACTTATTTCCTTTATCTGGCCCGCATCTACCGCAACCTCAATAATGCTTCCAACAAAATAGCCAAAAAGAAATTTAAAAAAGTGCTGGCCGATTTTATGGAAGAAGTGCCGCAGCAATATTTTAAAGACATCCGTGGTCGGCGCAACACTCCAAAAGGACAATTATCGGTAACAGAAGAAATAGGCAAAAAAGATTTTATCCGCTTTAATGCCAATCCTACTCCAAAGAGTTTCACCTATGCCCTGGTGGAGTTTAAACAAGGCCGCTACCAGGTGGTATTGATGGAAAATTTTGTAAACAAAAAAGTACTGCTGAAGCTTGGCGTTAGAACAAGGGAAGATGCTAAACATCCCAACTACCCCATTCTGGCCTGGGATGGAAAAGGAACAAGGCTTGCTGTGTTGTACAATGATGAAGGCAAAACAAAATTCTTTGTGTATGATGTGGCAAACCGGAATAAACTCTGGCAACATGAAATAGAAAAGTTTGACCAGATACAGGACATGAAATATATGCTGGACAACAATACCCTTTTATTCAGTGGTGTCAGAAGCGGTCAAACGGATATTTATGTTTATAAAATAGATAAACAAACATTTGAACAGGTAACTAATGATGTGTATGACGACCTGGATCCGTCCTTTGTAGCCTTTCCTAATAAAACAGGTATTCTTTATTCGAGCAACAGGCCCACGGCACAGGCCGCCAGTAGCGACGATTCTTTACCGGGCAGCCACTTTAATATTTATTTAGTTGACAACTGGAATAAATCTGATTTCAAACAAATTTCCAAACTCACTGATTTAAAGAAAGGCAATGCAAGGTTTCCTTCACAATATAATCAGTCGCACTTTACTTTTATCAGTGATGAGAATGGTATTAACAACCGCTACGCCGGATTCTTTACTACGGAAAGGGCAGGGTTAGATACGTTGATATTTATCGGCGATGAAGTACTGCGAAATCCACCACAAAAAGATGTTGACAGCTTATTAAAAGAATGGAGCAAAACAGATATTGATTCTGTGGGCTTTGTTTCTGTCACCAATGATTCATCTTATGTTTTTCCTTTAACAAATTACCAGAGCAGTACGTTGGAAACAAGAACTGCCGGCGACAACCAGCAAGTGAGTGAAGTGGTAAAACTGGGTGATATAAAATTATTATACCGCCTGAAAGTGGATGAAACCAATCTCCGCCGCCGTAATATTAATGCAAGACCTACAGAATACCGGAGAAAGCAAATAGAAGAAGAAAAGAAAGCGGCAAGGAAAGAAGCCAGCATTCAACCAAAGTCGGACACCTTAACAAAAAAACAAAATGACTTTTTCAACACCGGTTTTGAAAATGAAAAAGCCGATAGTGCTAAAACAGGCAAAGTAATAAACAACAATTCGGATGTTGAAACCAGGGAACCTGTTCTGAAGAATGCAAAAGTGTATGAATACAGGCCACCGAAATTTTTTAACGACTACCTCGTAAGCGGATTTAATAATAATGTTTTGGTAACCCGTTTTCAGCCATACCAGGGAGGCAATGGCCCCATTCAGTTGGGCAATGGCGATCCTTTTAATGGTATTATCCGGGTAGGCACTTCCGATTTATTTGAAGACTGGAAGTTTGCCGGTGGTTTTCGCATCAGTCCAAACTTTGATAACAACGAATATGTGCTCACCACGCAATACCTGAAAAAAAGAATTGATTATGGTTTTACTTATTACAGAACTACCGTGTTGAACCCGCCATTGTATGATGATTCTGCTTTTTTTAATGTAAAGCAATACACCAATATGTACCAGGCCACAGTTACTTATCCGTTTAACCGGATAAAAAGCCTGCGGTTTAATGTGGCTTATCGCAGCGATAAATATGTAAAGCTGGCCAATGAGTTTTTCCCTAATGAGTCATTAAGAGGTAAAGATGCAAGACAGACTTACGCATTGATGCATATTGAATATGTGCATGATGATGCTATTTCTCCGGCAACGAATATCTGGAACGGCCTTCGGTGGAAAGCTTACATGGATTTTAATGCCCGCATTTCCAAAACAGGGGCTTCGGGAAAAAACCCAACTACATTTAATTTTGGTTTTGATGCAAGGCACTACCTGCCCATTTATCGCAATATTATTTGGGCTGTTAGGGCCGCCGGTGATTTCTCCTGGGGCACTGAAAAATTCATTTACTTTCTTGGTGGTGTTGATAACTGGCTGATGTTTGGCAATAATCAAAAAATAGACGCCAATGGTAATGTAACCTACCGGTATTTTAATCCTACTAATACACCCGACCCTGACGGTGCTTATGCTTATCAATCGCTGGCAGTAAACATGAGAGGGTTTAAACAAAATATTGCCAATGGTAATAATGCCGTGGTGATTAACAGTGAAATCCGGCTTCCTTTATTTACTTCATTTTTTAATAAACCAATCAACAATGCTTTCCTCCGCAATTTCCAGATAGTGCAATTTGTTGACCTTGGTACAGCCTGGAACGGTGCTTACGATAAATTAGAAAGGCCAAATGTTATTTATGGTGCACCACCAGTTTCGGTAAAAGTAAGAGCTGGCGGTATTGGGCCTTTTGCCGGTGGCTATGGTTTTGGAGCCAGAAGCACTTTGCTGGGCTACTTCCTCCGTTTTGATGCCGCCTGGGAAATGAATGGTGTGTTTAAAGGAAAGCCGCAGTATTATTTTGCGATGGGGTTGGATTTTTAAACACGGATTAAAATGATTTATACAGATTTCGCAGATTTTAAAAAGTCCCCCTTGAGTGGGGGATTTTTTTTGGGTAATATTTTCACCAGTTAAGAATGGCTTTTTATCAATTTAACATCCCATAAATCCAATACATGGCTGTAATTTTATCCAATAAATGTTCCTGCTGAAAACATACCGACTCATTACTTTGCTACTTATTTTACTGGCTTCCATCTCTATCGCATCTGCCCAGCAAAAAGTTATCCGGGGCATTGCACAAGACTCACACAGTGAAGAAAGAGTTCCCTTTGCCTCTGTTCAATTTAAAAATACAACAGTAGGTAAACTCACTGATTCGTCTGGCACTTTCTCTTTTTTCTTACACGAATGGCCGTCCGATACATTAGAAATAACCTGTGTGGGGTATCAACCCTACCGCTACATTATTGATAAAAGAAAAGACACCATATATATTACTCTTAACATGGAGAGGGGCACTTTCAATGATGGGGCTTCCGTAAAAGTAAAAGTGAACAAAGGCTTATTAGTGTGGCGAAAAATAGTACAGCATAAACCAGATAACGACCGCTATCGCTTTGTTAACTTCTCGTATGAGCTTTATAATAAATTAGAATTAGATTTAAAAAATATCAATTTTCAGAAATTTGGCAAGTTCAAACCATTAAAGCCAATCAGCGACCTAATCAATCAAAATATTGATACCGCAGAAGGAATAAAATACCTGCCTACTTATCTTACCGAAGCACTGTCTGATTATTATTATCAAAAATCGCCAAAGAAAAAACGAGAAATAATTAAAGCTGCCAACACCAACGGCGTAAAAAATGAAAGTGTATTAAAATTATTGGGAGGCATGGATCAGGTAGTCAATGTTTACAACAACTTCATTCCTGTTTTTGATAAACAATTTGTAAGCCCCATCAGTGATAATGGCGACTATTATTATAACTACCGGGTGGTAGATACCCAGGTCATCAGTAATCAGCGTTTTTTCCATCTGGTATTTACGCCCCGCCGCCAGGGTGGCGATACGTTTGAAGGTGATTGCTGGGTGCATGTCGGCACATTCGCCATTCAACGGATGAACCTGCGGTTGGGAAAAGAAGCCAATATAAATTTTCTGGAAAACCTCAGCCTTATTCAGGAATACAAATTTCTTAACGACTCCATCTGGTTTTTATCAAAAGATAAATTTGTAGTTGACCTTTCCCCCGTAGGCAAAGACCGGCCTGGTTTTATTGCCCGCAAAACAACCACTTACCGGAATGTAATTGTTAACGACAGCTCTGTTGTGAACGAGGTTAACAAAAACAAATTGATGGCGGAAATAATTACATTGCCAAAGGCCAATGAAAAACCAAAAGAGTTTTGGGCTACTGTCCGGCATGAACCGCTTAGCAAAACAGAAAGCGGCATCATAAAAATGATTGACACCCTGACGAATGCTCCGGTGTTTCAAAAATTTACCCGGACAATGGCTTTTATCGGTACCGGCTATAAAGACATTGGCAATTACCAGATTGGCCCCTGGTTTAACTGGATAACATCAAACGGTTGGGAAGGTTTTCGGGTGCGATTTGATTTGTCCACAAATAAACACTTTAATAAAAAATTTAAGTTTCACACCTACCTCGCCTATGGTTTTGGCGATAAAAAACTCAAAGGTATGGGAGAAGTTTTTTTTCTTCCCAACAAAAGCCCAAGAACATATCTGTATGCTTCCTTTACGAATGACCTTGACTTTGGACAGAATTACTATGGAGAAGTATCCATGGATAATATATTTGCCTTAGCCATCCGCAAAAACAATGTGCCGATAAAAAATATTAAGGTGAATGAGAAACGGTTTGAGTTTTTTAATGAAACGTTGCCCTGGATGTCGAATCTCATTACTGTTACACATAAAACTACGCTACCTCTTAGAAATCTTTTACCCATTGACTCCTTTAAAGTAACCGGTGGTGGTAAACCCTTTGCCAATTTTGAAGTAGCCCT
>JAYVKT010000289.1:0-2073 GCA_043768195.1 Chitinophagaceae bacterium
AAAAAAAAGCAAATGAAAGTTGCAGTTGTAGGAGCCACAGGATTAGTAGGCACTAAAATGTTACAGGTATTAGCAGAAAGAAATTTTCCTGTTACAGAATTAATTCCGGTTGCTTCTGAAAGATCAGTGGGTAAGGAAGTTGAGTTTAAAGGGAAAAAGTATAAGGTAGTGGGTATGGCAGACGGAATTGCTGCAAAACCAGCCGTAGCTATTTTTTCTGCCGGTGGTGGAACTTCATTAGAATGGGCGCCAAAATTTGCTGAAGCAGGTATCACCGTAATTGATAATTCATCGGCGTGGAGAATGGATCCCACCAAGCGATTAATAGTTCCGGAGATCAATGCCGATATATTGACAGCCAATGATAAAATTATTGCCAATCCTAACTGTTCAACTATTCAAATGGTGGTAGCCATCAATCCACTGCACAAAAAGTATGGCATCAAAAGAATTGTAGTTAGCACCTACCAAAGTGTAACGGGAACCGGTGTAAAAGCGGTAACACAATTAATGAATGAAAGAAAAGGTATTGAAGGTGAAATGGCTTACAAATACCCCATTGATCTGAATGTGATTCCGCAAATTGATGTGTTTCTTGATAATGGCTATACCAAAGAAGAAATGAAAATGGTGAAAGAAACCTGTAAGATTATGCGGGATGATTCTATCCGGGTTACTGCCACTACAGTTCGCATACCAGTAATGGGCGGGCATAGCGAAGCAGTGAATGTAGAATTTGAAAACGATTATGATTTAAACGATGTGAAAGATCTGCTTAGCAAATCACCGGGCATAGTGGTAGTGGACGATACAGCCAATCAACAGTACCCAATGCCAATGGATGCACATGAAAAGGATGATGTATTTGTGGGAAGACTAAGAAGAGATGAAAGCCAGCCGAATACGTTGAATATGTGGGTGGTTTCTGATAACCTTAGAAAAGGCGCAGCTACCAATGCGGTGCAAATAGCTGAGTATTTACTTGCGAAAAATTTATTGGACGGATAATTCTATCTTCTAATGTTGCATCCACAAAACTATGATGATGCTTATTGGTATATTTACAATGGTTCGAATCATCAGTATGCACATAATCAAGCAACTGCTCAAGGTTCTTATGCGTCTGGAGTAGCGTCTGGATTAGGAATGATTCTTCCTTAGTATAGTTAAAGTTGTTGATCATAATACGTATATTAACTACTAAAAGTGATAAAATTTTTTTCAGCACTGATTGTTATTGCAGCTTGTTGTGGTTTTAATGTTACAACCGCTCAACCATTTAATGGAAAGATTGAGTATACAATAAGTGAGAACTATGTCAATAGGGCATTTTGTACCTATTTTTTTAATGGTAACTACATAAAAAAAATAGATACTTCAGGAAGCTTATTTGTTGCTGCAGGATTTTCTGAAACTATCTGGGATTTAAAAAATAGAAAACAGTATTTGATTAATCATGGTAATAAAACAATTTATTTTTCTGATTATGTACCGGATAGTGCTTACGACATAAATTCGTTTTCGCAAACACCTAAAATAGACGATAATGAGTGCCTGAAATACGAGAAATCGGAAAGAAAGTCTGTGGTTTTAAAAGATAAAGAGGATACTATTGTTCATAATAGTACATTTTTTGTTGCAAAGGAACTGCTTCTTTCCAGCAGAATTAAAAGTGAAGGCAAGTATGATCCTTTGAATCTGAGTTCAGGATACATTCCACTACGAATAAAGAATTGGGGTGGCCTGATTTCTTCTGAAAATGATTCTTACAATACTTTAGTTGAAGCTGTTAAAATAAAGGAAAAGAACATAGGGGATGATTTTTTTAATTTACCAGAAGGATATCAAACAAAAGTTTTTGTTGAAATTGAAATCAGGGATCTGGTTCGTAAAGCTGCTGAGAAACGCATTGACTTTATGGAAATGGCCAAAAAAGTAATGCGGGAAAAAGGCATGTTTTCTATTTTTGACTAAGAGAAACATTAAGAAATTCAATCAACGGTTGCAGTGCTTCAAACGCTGCAACCGTTTTTTTTACCAGGTCTTTCGAAGTCAGATCTGCATCGGTAAAGA
>JAYVKT010000290.1:0-10034 GCA_043768195.1 Chitinophagaceae bacterium
CCAATGGGGTAAGTTTCAAATCAAACTCTAATCCTTTATTGGTAAATGATGCTGCGTTCAACAAGGCACTTGTAAAACCAGTAGCACCAGAATACTGAACCTGTACAATCTGGTCAGTGTTGTCTTGTGTATAAGCAGTAGCCTCGATGCTGATACGGTTCTTTAATAAACCTATTTCAAAACCAACCTCATTATTCTTTACAAACTCAGGTGTGTAACTTGGCAAACGAAGAACGTTGCCAGATGTGTAACCCACTAAAGTACCGTAAGGGAAACCGCCACCTAATCCATAAGTATTCTCAAGGGATTGAGCAGCCAGGTTTACGTTACCTGTTTTAGAAATAGCACCACGCAATTTCAAATAAGAAATCACTTTGCTGTTCTTAATAGCCGGTATAGCCTCGCTCAACAGAATTGATAAGCTGGCACCAGGATAGAAGAAATTTGAATTAGCAAATCCATTAGGATCATAAGGACTGAACAAACGGCTGTTGATATCGTAACTTCCTGTTACTTCAGCAAAAGCCCAGTTATTAAATCCTACTGATATTTTACCAAAGAAACGGCCAAGTCTTGACTTGCTGGTGTTTTCTCCGGTAAGGTTCGTTGTTAAATCGCCTTTGCGGCCGATGATATTAAATAATTCAGGGAAAGCAAGGTTATTACTTCCTACGTTTATCTGGCGGCTGTTGTCTTCACGGAAAGATTGTCCGAGTAAAGACTCCAGTTTGAACTTACCAACAGTTTTGCGCATTGAGGCAAAAAATTCAGAGTTGATACGGCTTGTGTTTAAGCCAAGATCCTGAACCTGTGCAACGATATCGCCTGAAGCAGCAATTGCTTTATGAGATTTTGCAAATGCATTATAGGTATATGCACCAGCAGTTGATTTTTGATTAGTGCTGGAAATAGTAGCACCCAACCTGTAAGTAAAGCTTAACCAGCTTGTAGCTTTAAAGTTTAACTCCACATTTCCGAATACATCTTCAGTTCTTCCTTTAGCCCTGAAGTTGTCTATCATGAAATAAGGGTTGGAATAATAATCGTTGAAGAAGTAGTTAGGATTAGCCCAGTTAACATTGCCATCGGCAGTTCTATCACCACGCCAATCTTTAAAACGGGTAATAGGAATCTGCATCGGTGTGTTAATCAGGTTCCAGTAAACAGTAAAGTCACGGCCATTTCCAAAACTGGAGCCATTAGTTACATCATAGTTTCCTTTTGTATAATTAATACTGTAAGAAGCTTTGAACTTGCCATATTCTTTATTAGCAGCCATATGCACAGAAACCCTGCGGTTTAAGTCTTTAGGCATAATACCTGTGATTACCACATTTTGTGCACTCAGGTAAAAATCTCCGGTTGAAAAAGAAACATCGGATTGATTAGTGACACCTGTGTTCCAAAACTTACGCTTTTCTCTTGGAAGGGCAATATATTCAGTAAGGTATTGCTCGCCCAATTCACCATCACGACCAATTTGACGAAGAGAACCGTCAAACTCATCACCATAACACTGGTTTTCGATGGGGTCATAAACACCATATCCAAACTGATCTACCGAAGAACCTGACCCAAACTGTGTTTGAAAATCAGGCATATAGGCTACCTTTTCTACCTGCACTGTATGAGAAACACTAACCTGAGGTTTAGTACGGCTTCCTTTTTTAGTAGTAACTACGAGGGCACCATTGGCGCCATCAGGACCGTAAATAGCAGTAGCAGAAGCAGACTTCAGGATTGTTACATCCGTAATGTCGTTAGGGTTGATAGAACTCAGATAGTTTAATGAAATAGGCACACCATCTAAAATCAACATCGGCTGGTTGTTACCAGTCAATGAACGGATACCACGAAGAGTAATCCTGGTATCAGCAAATACGCCATTATTAACTGTTTGAACGTTCAAACCAGATACTTTACCAGTTAAACCGTTTTGAAGATTTACTGATTTAGCCTGTGTTAATTCTGCTGCTTTGATTTTAGAAACCGAATAACCCAACTCTTTTGGCTGGCGGCTTTGACCTAGTGCAGTAACAACAACCTCTGTACCGGCGATAATGATCGTCTTTACAGAAAAATTAATTGTACTTCCTGAGCCAACAGTAGCTTCTGAAGTTTCCATACCTGAGCTAGAAGCTACAAGGATGTCTCCAGTTTTGGCCAAAATGCGGAATTGGCCGCCGTTATCGGCGGACACACCTGTACGACTACCTTTAATAGTTACAGATGCATTGGGCACTGGTTCGCCCTTTTCGTTGGTCACAGTACCGGTAATCGTCCGGTTTTGACCAAATGCTAATGCAGCAAACAGCATTAACATCGTAAACAGTGATGCAATTTTTCTCATGTTAACGTTAATTTTTAAAATTTAAAAGCTTTGATTATCAAGGGAAACCGTCAATTTTCAAGGGTAAGGGTACTTTTCAAAGACATCGTAGTCTTTAGAAATGCTGCCGCAAGGTAATTTTTTTTTTAACAAATACTTAAATCATAGTAAAAAAAATAAAAACTGGCTGGTATAAACAACAAAACCACTAAAATATCCACCTTGCCTGTAGCTTTAGCTCACTTCGCTGGTTTCCCTGAATTTCGTCAAGTCCGGAGCCAACTGTGCTTCTGTTTCGATAGATAGTTTGAGCCCAGCGAAGCCAAAAGGAGATTTTTTTGGTTACATCATAGTTGAGGGTAAGATAGTAGCGAAAGCCTTTATCAAAAAAGGCGGGAATTGAGTAACTGTATAATACATCATTCTCGTAGGCGTAAATCCGGGAATCGTAGCCATCAGTTTCAAAATACTGGAGCCGCAGCACTCCGGAAATTGGTTTTAGCATGGGTTTATAGATAAAATCAAAGAAAGTGAGGAAGCCGTTCTCCTTATTTATACCATTATTATCATACCATAAAAATTCAATCCTGTTTCGCAGGGTAATAGCAGGATTAATCTTATACATCACCTGTGTCCGCCAGCTTTGGCGGGGTATATTGGCCAGGAAGTTTGTAACAGTTGTGTTGTCCGACTGATTAGACTGCTTGGTCTCATTCCTGAACCTTGTATATATTTCCACCTGCCTGTTGGGTGTGTAGGTTAACTGCGCCAGATAATCTTTTCCATGACTAGGGGCATCTACCAAATATTTCAACCAGGGAAATTTATAAACATCCCCATATGCATCTATCCGCCAACCAATGGCAGGACGAATAGTGACACCGGCATAGAAACCCGTTTCATTTGTCGGGTATGTATTTTCTGTAAAAGCATTTCCATTAATGGATTGATAGCCCTTCTGTATGGTTCGCTGTACAAAAGAAATATCAACTCTTGAATCTACACTCAGTAATAATCCATTAATAAATGCTTTATTAAATTTTTTATCCGCCGCTGCTTCGCCAAAAAAATGAAGGTTCTTATAAGTGTAACTATAATCAACACTAAAATTATACCACTGCTTTCCGCTGATGGCATATAAGTTATACGGTTCATTTCTTTTTTCTATAGGCAATGAGAAATTATAATAAATACCATTCACCCCCACCTGCCAGTTGTTACCCCGGTAAATAATATTGCCGCCAAAAGTAGTTTGAGTTAAATTATTGCGGTCTTCATTCTCGCTGGTGGTTCGGTGAAAACCGGAAGTAAGAAATGAAGAAATAAAATCTTCGTTGTTCACGGTGTCAGCTACAAAATTTCCACCCAGTTTTCGGAATGAGGCAAAAGCGGTTGATTCAATTCTGCCTTTCCTTATAGTAATGCCAGCACCCCGGTGAAAATAAAATTCACCGGCTGAACTGTACGGACGCAGCACTGCCGATTGCCGCTTTACTCCCATCACATCCACACTTTTTTTAAAAGCAAGTCCCTGCCATTGTATCAACCCCTGTCCCATGTTCACCGAAAAATCGCCAAGTGCTAATGCCTGTATGATACCAATTTTTCTGGCAAACAAATGAAAGGAATAAAAATCAAACCCTTTATTCTGTGCACCTTTTAAAAACTGTTCGCCTGCATCTTTATCACCCACTAATCCAAACTGCAATAAATTTTTATAGGTGTAGCGATACCTTAAAAAAATCCGCTGCGGGCTGCCGAGATATTTTGTGCCGGAAGTGGATTGATTAAACCCCTCTGCTGTTTCCAACACCTGCGACACCCGAAGTAAAAGACTATGCTCTCCATCTTTGAATCTTTTACCAGCTTCTTCTGATAAAGAAATGGGTGTGGCAGCGGTAACAAAAGGTAATAGTTTACGGATAGTACTTATATCCCATGCTGGTACTGCCTGCAATTCATAAATGCTTATTAATTTACCAAACAGGTTACGGTATGAAATAAGATTAGCGATTTGTAAATCAGTTACAATTCTTAATTGTTTTAATTCATCTGCATCAGCATTGTTCAGGTTGACAGGACTTTTTCTGAAATGTTCCAGATCCTGCAAGTAAGTGTCATCTTCTGTTTCGCCCTGGTCGGCATCGGTTTGATTTTCTAATTGCTGCTCGGTGCTTACAGGTATTTCCTGCCCCCATCCCCTAAAGGGGTGATAAAAAATCAACAAACAAGTCAGATATATAACCCAGGATTTTTTCACTTTTACATACAATTTGAAATCATTTTTATATAATCTTATTCCTCCCTTTTAGGGGATGGGGGCTTGAAGTTGAACAACATTAAAACCCCGGGAGTAATACCCAATTGCGGATGATAGCTGGTGGTTACATCGAAGCGAAATGATTTTATTGTAAGCCCCAAGCCCAGCCAGGCTGATGAAGTGGCCGTTGACATACCAGCTCTTACTAATAGCTGCGGAATAAATTTGTATTGAAACCCTGCATTTACATTAACCGGCTGGTCTTCTTCTTTTTGTATTTCTGCGCTGATGAAGAATTTTTCTGATGCTTCGTACCCAATGCCGAAACCGTAAACAGAGGATAATTTTTCCTGCTGATCTTTTCCAAATTTTCCTCCGATGGGGTTATTAATATGAAGACCGGCATTTAGTTTATCGGTGATATGCAGCACAGTTCCCAATTCAAAACTAATGGCTGAAGAACTACCGTATCCATTAGAAATCTGAATTGAATTATAATTAAACTGTGCGCCGATGTCGAGTTTGTTACCCAGTTTTCTTCCGTAAGCCAATCCTAATTGTGTTTCATTATAATCAGCAAACCCCGAATAATTTGCTTTTATTCCAAAATTGCCGGAGTTGGTTGTTAGTCCGATTGCAGCTGTGTAGTTGGTAAGTTCACTCAATAAAAATCTTCTTTCACCATAGACTCCTGCTGCGCTGCTTTTTAATTGTGCCAATGATGCCTGGTTAGCCGTAAAAGAAAAAACATCTGCATGGCTTATACTGTAAGCACCAAGCCCGGTGTAGCTGGCGGCAACGGGGCGGCGAAGTGTTTGTGCCTGTAAATGGATAGTGAAAGATACAAGGGCGGATAGTAAAATAAGTTTTCGTATCAAGCAGTCAGAATTTATCAGAAAGTTACAAGGATAGTATTGGCTAAAAAAATAAAGATTGTTACTACTTGTCAGACCCAGACTTCCGAAAAGTAGGGACAGGCTTATCAGAAAAAATATTATTACTCATTACTTGTCAGACCCAGACTCCCGAAAATTCGGGACAGGCTATCAGACAAGTAGTACATTTGCGCCATGCAAATTTTAGATGGAAAAAAAGCCGCTCAGGCAATTAAAGATGAATTAAAAATTGATGTGGCCGCATTAGCAATTGCGGGCAAAAAAATTCCGCACCTTGCTGCTATATTGGTGGGTAGTAACGGCGCCAGCGAAACCTATGTAGCTGCCAAAGTAAAGGCCTGTGAAGAAGTAGGATTTAAATCAACCATGATACGGTTTGAAGCAGATGTGTATGAAATGAAATTGCTGGATACCATCCGGGAATTGAATAACAATCCTGATGTAGATGGTATTTTAGTACAACTCCCTTTGCCTAAACATATATCGGATGAAAAAATTATTAATGCTATTGATGCAGATAAAGATGTGGATGGTTTTCATCCGGAGAATGTGGGAAAGATGTTGCAGGGATTGCCCACTTTTGTCCCGGCTACCCCACACGGAATAATGCTGTTGCTGGAACACTATAAAATAGAAACGAAAGGTAAACATGCGGTGGTAGTTGGCCGTAGTAATATTGTAGGCAGGCCAATGAGTGTTTTGTTAAGCAGTAATACCAATCCGGGTAACTGCACCGTTACTATTTGTCATTCACAAACCAGCAATATCAAAGAATTTTGTTTGCAGGCAGATATAATTGTTGCGGCATTGGGTAAGCCAGAATTTATTACCGCTGATATGGTAAAAGAAGGAGCTGTTATTATTGATGTGGGCATTACCCGGACAGAAGATGCGACGAAGAAAAGCGGATTCAAATTAAAAGGCGATGTAGCATTTGATGAAGTAGCTCCTAAATGTGCCTGGATAACACCGGTGCCGGGTGGTGTGGGGCCGATGACGATTGCGGCATTGATGAAGAATACATATCGTTCCTGTATGCAAAAGAATTAAAAACCCCCATCCCCTAAAGGGGAGTTAAGCAAGACTCCGAATGACTACAGTAATACAAAATATATCAATGCAACTACCTGTAATGGAACATTTTTATACGTTACAGGGAGAAGGATATCATCAGGGCAAAGCAGCTTACTTTATCCGTTTGGGCGGTTGCGATGTCGGTTGTGTGTGGTGTGATGTAAAAGATAGTTGGGATGCGGAGAAACATCCAAAGTTTGAAGTTCAAAGTTTGAAGTTTGAAGTTAAAAAAACGGCGGCGGAAATAGTTGTTATTACTGGTGGAGAACCTTTGATGCACAATTTAGATGAGTTAACAAGAGAATTAAAAGCAGCCGGCTTACAAACAAATATTGAAACATCCGGCGCACATTTGCTGAGTGGTGATTGGGACTGGATATGTTTATCTCCGAAAAAATTTAAAGCCCCGCTGCCCGGAATTTTACCTGTTGCTAACGAACTAAAAGTTGTAATCTTCAACAAATCTGATTTTGACTGGGCAGAAAAATATGCAGCGTTGGTTTCTCCTTCCTGTAAACTATACTTACAACCCGAATGGGATAAGGCAGCAGCCGTAACGCCGGTGATAATAGAATATATTAAAGCCAATCCAAAATGGGAACTTTCGCTGCAAATCCACAAGTATATCAACGTTCCTTAAGTCCTGAGCTTGCCGAAGGACTCTCTTCTTAACATTTTCTTCCTTCCTCCGGAATAAATTTGATTTAGTTTCGTTATAGAAAATCGTAATCGCTTATTAATGAAAAAACTATTGGCATTACTTACCTCCTTTTTTATACTTCAAGTTTCTTTTGCGCAATACGACCCCGGGAAAATAAATAAGAAGGCGATTGCACTATACACACAGGCCATGGAACGGGTTGATGCCGGAAGCCTTACCAATGCCACCGGTCTTTTGCTACAGGCAATTGAAACGGATAAAAATTATGTAGATGCCTATTTGACATTGTCCAGCATTTATGGAAAATTAAAAAGCTATAAAAGCAGTGCAGCCAATTATGAAAAAGCCATTGCGATAGATTCAATCTACACATTAGATTATAAACTGGCTTATTCCATTCAATTAGCCGGATTGGGAGAGTTTGAAAAAGCCTTAGCTGCCGTTAATGAACTATTGACAAAAAAGCCACCCAAAAATCAAACCAGCCTTGAATCTGCACAGAAACGTAAACGGTCTTATGAATTTGCCATTGAGTATGCAAAAAATAATGCGGTAAAAAACTATGTTTTTGCCCCGCAGAATGTGGGCGGCAATATTAATACCACAGAATCTGAATACTTTCCATCACTTACTATTGATGGTAAAGAATTAATTTTTACCAGGAAGCTCAAAGGCTCTAATGAAGATTTTTTTTATAGCCGTAAAAAAAATGATGCCTGGGAAATTTCCATCCCTATGGAAGGAAATTTAAACACTTCTTTAAATGAAGGGGCGCAGAATATTTCGCAGGATGGGCAATGGCTTGTATTTACAGGTTGTGAGAGACCCACCGGATATGGGGGGTGTGATATTTACATCTCTTACCAAACGGCACAAGGCTGGAGTGAAGCGCTTAACCTCGGTGGGGTTGTAAACTCCGATCAATGGGATTCACAGCCTTGTCTTTCGCCTGATAAAAAGGAATTGTATTTCTCCAGCAGAAGATTTGGCGGCTTTGGTGGAAGTGATGTGTACGTTTCCCGTTTGAAACCGAATGGCAGATGGAGTGAACCCGAAAACCTGGGAGCCAATATCAACACACCAGGTGATGATCAATGTCCTTTTATCCATGCAGACAATCAGTCATTATATTTTGTCTCCGGTGGATTGCAGGGTTATGGAGGAAATGATTTATTTGTTTCGAAAAAAGGCTACGGCGGTGCATGGGAAAAAGCAAAGAATTTAGGGTACCCTATCAACAGCATTAGTGATGAAGGAACATTGTTTATTGCTGCAGATGGGAAAACTGCTTATTATGCCAGCGACAGAAACGATTCTAAAGGTGGTCTTGATATTTATTCGTTTGAAATGCGACAGGATATCCGCCCCACCAAAACATTGTGGGTGAAAGGCCAGGTTTCTGACAAAAAAACAATCAAAGGAATTGCTTCGTCTGTTGAACTGATTGACCTTGCTACCAAAGAAACCATTACCAAAGTACAGACAGATGAACAAGGCAATTATTTCATCACTCTCCCTGTAGGAAAAGATTATGCTTTTAACGTAAACCGCAAAGGCTATCTTTTTTATTCCGACAATTTCTTAATGCTGAATAAATCGCCGGATTCAGTTTATCAAAAAAATATTGCCCTGCTGCCGATTGAAACAAATGCAAGTATAGTTTTAAAAAATATTTTTTATGCAGTGGGCAAGTTTGAATTGAAACCTGAATCGCAGGTGGAATTGGAAAAGCTGATTCAATTGCTTAATGAAAATCCGACACTGAAAATAGAAATAAGCGGCTACACCGATAATGTGGGCAAGCCGGCAGACAATCTTTTGCTGAGTAATAACCGGGCAAAAGCAGTAGTTAATTACCTCGTCAGTAAATCTATTCCTGCACAACGATTAACCGCAAAAGGTTACGGCGAAACAAAACCGATGGCCGATAATAAAACTGAAGAAGGGCGGGCATTGAACCGGAGAACAGAAATGAAAGTGGTTAGTCAATAGTTCCGTTTTATTCTTAACTTTAAAAAAAGAAGGACAGATGAAACTCACAATAATAATAACAAAGGGGGAAGAGTTTTATATGGCTGCTATAAAAGAAATTCCTGCTGTACTTACTCAAGGGGAAACGATTGAAGAAGCCAGGGCCAATGTATTAGATGCACTCGGACTTTACCTGGAGGATATGCAGCAAGAAACCGGCTATGTCAACACTGTTTTGGAAGAAGATTTAAATATCGTTGCCTGATGTCGGTAAAAAGAAATGAGTTCATTCAGCATCTGGCTGTACATCAATGTTATCTCCACCGTCATGGCAGCAAACATGACATATATCAAAATTCCCTTACAAAAAAGAAAACAACAGTTCCCCGCCATCCAAAAGTGGAAAGATATCTTTGCGATGCCATTTGCAAACAGTTAGGCATTCCAAAACTTTAATCAGGACTCTTTATTTTCAATACATCTTCTTAGTAATAAATGACTGCCGAACTGCTATATCAATTATCACTTACCCTCATCCCCAACATTGGCCCGGTACAGGCAAAAATTTTGCTGCAACATTGTAATGCAGAAGAAATTTTTCATGCAAAAAAAACATTCTTAGAAAAGATTGAGGGCATTGGCCCGGTAAGGGCAGCAGCCATCGTTGCGTTTAAAAATTTTAGCGAGGCGGAAGAAGAAATAAAATTTATAGAAAAATATAAAATTGCACCGATATTTTTTACGGACGAAAAATATCCTACGCGCTTAAAATACTGTAGTGATAGTCCGGTTTTAATGTATTACAAAGGCACTGCAAATTTAAATCACGAAAAAATTATTGCA
>JAYVKT010000291.1:0-2713 GCA_043768195.1 Chitinophagaceae bacterium
TATTTCTTTTTTGTAGGCTCTATGCACCCTAGAAAAAATATTAAACGATTGATTGATGGGTTTAGTTTATTTAAGAAAGAAACAAATTCCGATTTTAAATTGATATTGGCGGGTTCCATACTGTGGAGCAAAACCGAAATTGAGGATTCTTATACAAACAGCCCCTATAAAGATGATATCATTTTTACAGGCCGCTTGTCCGACAATGATTTACAAAAAATGCTGGGAGCAGCGTATGCTTTAAGTTTTGTCCCGATATTCGAAGGGTTTGGTCTGCCAATTGTAGAAGCTTTTCAAAGCGGCGTACCGGTAATTTGTTCTAATGTAACATCCATGCCTGAAGTGGCGGGTAATGCAGCATTAATGGTTGATCCTTTTAGCATAGAAAGTATTGCTGATGGAATGAAGAAATTATCAAATGATAGTGAACTGAGAAATCAGCTTATTGCTAAAGGCCATATTCAGAAAAAATTATTTTCCTGGACTCGGACAGCTCAATTGCTTTGGGAATCTATTTGTAAAGTAACAGCGGTGAAGTGACGACTACCCGTTCTTTGTTTGCCAGTAGCTTATAATATCAGCAAGACTTTTTTCTGTTTCTATTTCAGGCTGCCATCCTAATTCTTCTTTTATTTTCTGGTAGGAGCCTATCACTTTTTTATTTTCATTTGGTCGTACCAATTGCGGATTTACTTGGGTTTGAACTTTTATTCCCAGCAACTCACTCATTTTATTAATAATATCTTTCAATACGATTCCTTTGCCGGAGCAAATATTATACACTTCGCCACTTCGGCCTTTTTTGAATAGCAGGTAATAGGCTTTTACCACATCTCTTACATCCACAAAGTCACGGATAACAGAAAGGTTGCCGGTTGTAATGGTATTGTCAGCAGATTTGTTTTTTGCTAGCTGCACCAGTTGTTTTGCAAAGGATGAAATCACAAACACATCCCGTTGTCCCGGTCCGATATGGTTAAAGGACCTTGTCATAATAATATCAAGGGAAAACCCATCAGCATAAATTTTAGATAGCATTTCCTGCGAAACTCTTGCTACCGCATACGGACTTACGGGTTTCAACGGATGTTCTTCAGTAAGTGGTAATTCATTTTCAGTTACTTCTCCAAATTCTTCTGATGAACCGACTGATAATATCCGGCACCTGCTTTTCTTTAGCCGGATTTGCTCAACAAGATTTAGAAAAATATTAGTGTTATTTACAAAACTATCCAACGGCGTATGCCAACTTTGTGCTACAGAACTTACAGAAGCGAGGTGCAAAATATATTCTGGCTGAAAAGAATCAAGTATTTTATCTGTAGCTGACCTGTTCAGTAAATCAATATTCTCAAAAGAGATGGTAAGATTATTGTAATCCGAAAAATTGAAATCCGGTGAATTTTTGTCAATCCCTAACACGACAGAACCCGGCTCTTCTTTGTGGAGCAGGGCAAGAAAATGCTGACTGACAAAACCGGTAAAACCTGTAATTAATAATCTCATCGTTACAGTTTATACTATTTCAACTAATCGTTTAACAATATTTCCGTAAAAATAATAGTTATAATATTCCTGCGGTGTCGGAGCCGGGATAGCATTTTTTTCAATTACAGCTTTCGCAAATCCTTCCCAATCATCATCCGCCACGATAACCAGCTTATCACCGCATACATCTTTCAATATGCCAGTGGCCCCTGTTTCTGTTGCAACGACTGTTGCGCCATAAGCAATAGCTTCTACCATCTTTGTTTTTACGCCACCACCACTTTGAACAGGGTTAAGAAAAATGTCTGTGGCTTTAAGATATGCTTCAATACTATCAACAAACCCGGCATGTATAATGTTCTTATCAGCATATTCTTTTAACTCATTCATTTCTTCCGGCAAGTTTTTGCCGCAAATAATGATTTTATAGTTTAATGTATCGTTGACGATCAGCAGCGGATTTATTTTGTCTAAAATGATTTTCAGGGCATCAATATTCGGCTTGTAGTTCAGCAATCCATTGAAAAGAAATATTTTTTCATTATCACCAATACCATGTTTTTGTATAATAGTTTGCCGGTAGTAAGCCCGGTCTTCCGGGTAGCTTTTTATCTCCACACCAAAAGGCAGGTCAATACATTTTTCTTTTGCTATTTTCCAGTTATTGATGGCAAATTCTTTGTCTTCGGGAGTAATGAAAAAAAGGCCATCCGCCTTTTCAAAGCTGTTCTTTTCATATTGCTTTAATACAGGCCACCACCATTTTCCGGTGGAACGGAAACGTTGGTACTCGATATTATGTGTATGTATGATAACTTTTACTCCTGTTCTTTTCCTTACTGCAAATGCAAGCCAGGCAAAATAGGGATGTTCACAAATGATGGTATCGAACCCTTCTTTCTTCGTGAGATTAACAAGTTTTGCTACCAGGCTGTGGTCAATATATCTTGAGAAAGATTTCTTTAGCAGCGGTATAGTCTTGTATGATTTTGCTAAAGTGAAATCATTTTCAGCTACTGAAACAACTGTCAGAACAACTTCTTTTCCGAGGTATTCAAAAAAATGTGCAATAAACTTTTGCCCACCTGAAAAATACGGCAGGTAAGGGTAGGGAGCTATTGCGAGAACTTTCTTCATTTTAAAAGAATGAGAAATGAGAAATAGAAAAACATGAAATAGAGAAATAAAACACAAAAGAATCTTTACTACTTTCTAATTCCTCATT
>JAYVKT010000292.1:0-2344 GCA_043768195.1 Chitinophagaceae bacterium
CCCCCCAACCATTTGAACCTAATGCCCATTCACCCATTTTAAAATCACTTTGCCCCGAGGCTATTACGTATAAGATACCGGCACCGGCAATAGCCCCCATCATTTGGGCAATGATGTAAGCGACTGCATCTTTCGAATTTATTTTTCCGGCTACCAGCATAGCAATAGTTATTGCCGGATTAATATGACAGCCCGATATGCCGCCAATTGTGTAGGCCATTGCTACTACTGCCAATCCAAAGGCAAAGGAAATTCCTAATAAACCAAGGCCCGATGCCCCAGCTACATCGCCACCGGAAATAACAGCAGCCCCGCATCCAAAGAGTACAAGACACATAGTGCCGATAAATTCTGCAAAATACTTTTTCATAATTAAAATTGTTTTGGTTTAAAAAAGTGATTTGTACAACCTTTGTATAAGTTGTTTGTTACTTGGAGGTAATATGAATTTATGTTATTAATTATTCTCATCAAAAATTTAATATGAATATAGAAATTGGCCAGGCTGCCCCAGACTTTACTTTATTTGACAGCGAAAAAAAACAAGTTATTTTATCCGAACAAAGAGGTAGTACTACACTATTGCTATTTTTTCCTTTGGCTTTCACAAGTACTTGCACTGCTGAACTATGTTCCGTTCGGGATAATATTGGTTGGTACAATAATGTAAACGCAAAAATCTTCGGCATATCGGTAGATGCCCTTCAAACATTGGCAAAATATAAAGAAGATCAGCAATTGAATTTTACGCTACTAAGCGATTTTAATAAAGAAGTGTCGAGGGCATACAATTCCATTTATGAAATGTTTGGATATAACATGAAAGGTGTTTCAAAACGTTCTGCTTTTGTGATAGATAAAGATGGAATCATCCGTTATGCAGAAGTGCTTGAGAATGCCGGTGAACAGCCAAATTTTGAAGCGATTCAGCAGGTGCTTAAACAGTTGAACTAAGATTTAGTTAAAAGAAGCCTTGAAATAATTTGCAACTATTTGATTTATAGTTTTTTATAAAATATAGTAGTTTTACGTTGCATAGAAATAAATTCTGGCTTACTTTTCGAATAATAAAAGTAAATTTGTTTCGTTGAGACGTATTCTACCCATATTATCCTTTATTCTGTTGATTGCCACTCAGTCGCAAGGTCAATCCTCGAGAACAACACCTGGTTCGGAAACCACCGACAGGATTATTAAGTTATATCCTAATCCTGCCACTACCAATATCACTTTTGATTTACAGAAAGGCTACGCAAAAGGGATGTCAATACAGATATATAGTTTTCTCGGTAAGAAAATGTTTGATGTAGCTAATGTTCCTCAAAAATCCATAATAAACCTAACTGATTTCAATCGTGGCCTTTATATGTATCACCTGCTTGATGCCACCGGAAAAGTAATAGAGTCAGGTAAGTTTCAAGTAACAAAATAACTTCCCCCTTTTTTTATAGTACTTGTATAATCAGGAATTTGAGATATTCTGTATTATCCATTCCGCGGATAACAGGATGATCGCCGGCTTGTGTTTGAAAGGTCACTTGTCTTATTTTTCTTCTAACATCTTTAGCGGCCATATCTATTATTTGAAGAAATAAGTCGGGGTTTACTAAACTGGTGCAGGAAGATGTAACCAGAAAACCTCCGGGCTTCACTAATTTCATTCCACGCAAATTGATTTCTTTATAACCAGTGATTGCTTTTTGAATGGTTTCTCTGCTTTTGGTAAAGGCAGGTGGATCCAGCATTACTACATCATACTGTCTTCCATCTTTGCCCCATTGCTTCAGCACATCAAAGGCATTAGCTGCTTCGAACCGGCAAATATCCTGTACACCATTTAATGCAGCGTTGTTATTAGCTTGTTGCACAGCATTGGCAGAAATGTCGAGGCCCAATACTGACTTAGCACCATAACAAGCAGCATGAATTTCAAAAGTACCGGTGTAAGTAAATGCTCCCAGTACATCCGCACCTTTTACAATATGCTGAATAGCTCTGCGATTATCTTGCTGGTCTAAAAAATAGCCGGTCTTTTGTCCGTTCTCAATATCAACATAAAACTTCAGCCCATTTTCTGTAATGGTAATTTTTGTATCAAATGGTGCAGACAAAAAACCTTTTTGTTGCGGCAAACCTTCCAGTTCTCTTACCGGCACATCATTACGTTCATAAATTCCTTTCGGGGAAAAAATTTGATTCAATGCTTTTACAATGGCTGGTTTCCAAACATCAATACCAAGAGCCAGTGTTTGAATAACAAAATAGTCATTGAATTTATCAATAATTAATTGTGGCAGGGAATCCGCTTCGCCAAATACAAGGCGGCAATTTTCTGTGTAGCCCA
>JAYVKT010000293.1:0-4018 GCA_043768195.1 Chitinophagaceae bacterium
TAATGAAACAGAGATAGCTGTATTAAATCATTCCTTTAAAAATTTACCAGACGGAAACCAATATAAACCGGCTTCGCATGAATATGCTAACGACTTAGACATCTTTGGGCGGGCATCTCTTTATCAATATACCAACCGTACAAACTGCGAACAGGGGAATAAATTATTTGCTGACTGGATGCTTAGTCCGGCAACACCAGATATCGTAAAGGCAAGGCAGGAAGCCGTAAAAGAACTGGCTCCGCAGATTGAATGGAGGCAACAACTTCAATCCCATGGCCAGGAAACAGCTATTACCATTCTGATGCAGCAAAAAATTGAATACTGGCTGCAGCAACCAATCCAATTCATTAATAAAAAAAGCTGGCAGTTGTTACGGATTTTTCTCCCGGTACTGAGCTTTACTTTTCTTATTCTTCATATTATCGCTGTCATTCCTTCTGCTGTTTTTTATCCCTTAATTTTTTTGCAACTAATAGTTTCGCTGGCTATATCCAAAAAGATGATGCCGGCTTATTTTCAGCTAAATAAAGTGGCACCTGA
Organism: Chitinophagaceae bacterium; assembly: GCA_043768195.1. Taxonomy (GTDB): domain Bacteria; phylum Bacteroidota; class Bacteroidia; order Chitinophagales; family Chitinophagaceae; genus JJ008. The sequence goes on from JAYVKT010000293.1 coordinate 544, forward strand.
ATTGGAATCACTCTCCGGCTGTATTGGCTGGATTGAAAAAAAAGAATTTAAAAGTCCTTTGCTAAAAGGCATCAAAGCAAAGTACGATACGGGCTTTATTACTTCATCTCAAAAAATTACCAGGCTCAGAAAGATCCTTGATATGCTGGATATCCGGCTTAATCCGGTAGTGTTTCTTCCACTAAATACTTTTCTTTTCTGGGATCTGCAACAGATTTTTGCCTTGGAAAAATGGAAAACTACAAATGAACAAAAAATAAGTGATTGGTTTGCTGCATTGGCTGAAACTGAGTCGCTGTCATCTGTTGCTAATCTCTCCTTTAATCATTCTGAATGGGCATTCCCTGTCATGGCAAATGGGGAGGGAATTTTTATTAGTGAAGAATTAGGCCATCCGTTAATTGCAAAAGACAAATTGGTGAGCAGCTCATTTTCTACAGAAGGAGTAAATCAGCTGAACCTTATCACTGGCTCTAATATGGCGGGCAAAAGTACTTTCTTAAGAAGTATTGGTGTAAATATGGTGTTGGCAATGCTTGGCTCACCGGTTTGTGCAAAAAGCCTTACTGTGTCACCCATGAAGGTAATGAGTAGTATGAGAGTAAGTGACAACCTCGAGGAAAGCACTTCCACTTTTTATGCTGAACTGAAAAAATTAAAAGAAATAATTGAATCCGTTTATGCGAATCAAAAAGTATTTCTTCTGCTGGATGAAATTTTAAGGGGTACCAACTCGGCCGACCGGCACACTGGTTCCAAAGCACTAATCAAACAATTGATACAGCATAAGGCAGCAGGGTTGATTGCCACACATGATTTAGAACTGGCAAAGTTGTCAGATGAATTTCCCGGCAACATCCACAACTATCATTTTGATGTGCAGGTAGAAAATGATGAATTGTATTTTGATTACAAATTAAAAAGAGGCGTTTGCCGCAGCATGAACGCCTCTATTCTTATGAAGAAGATTGGAATTGAAATATAATTCTACTTAAACATCCTGAAAATATCCAGCCCTAGGGCATAGGCCATAAGACCCAGTAATAAAACCATCCCTACCATCTGTGCATATTCGAGAAACTTATCGCTTGGTTTACGGCCGGTAATCATTTCTATCAGAGTAAATAATGCATGTCCGCCATCCAAACCAGGTATTGGTAAAATATTCATGAAAGCAAGAATGATACTGAATACGGCTGTAAGTGTCCAGAATATTTGCCAATCCCACACACCGGGATAAATGCCACCAATACTGAATACACTGCCTACCGATTCACTTGCTTTTGCTTTACCATTAAATAACTGTTTTAATCCTTTCATGTAGTTGGCTAATGTGCTCCAGCATTCGTTAAATCCGGCTGGTATTGCTTTCAGGAAAGAATATTGCTGGGTTTCAAACTTAAAGCCCATATCATCGAGGCCTTTTGCATTTACACCAAGCTTTCCATTTTTATCCAGGTCTACAGCTATTGCCATAGTATCAACACCTCGCAAAACAGTAAAGTTGACTTTCTGGTTATTCTTTCCTTTTACTAATTGGGCAAATTCATCATAGAACAATGCCGATGTACCGTTTACCCCAATTATCCTGTCGCCGGCTTTCATACCTGCCTTTTCAGCATTTGATTGCTTTGCAAATTTGTCAATAATAAAAGGCGCCCTTACAGAAATAAAATTACCGGCATCTCTGGTGTTAAGCTTTCTTATAATTTTATTATCATAAGTAAGGCTTATAATACTGTCACCTCTTTTCACAGTAATTGTACTTGGTCCTTCGTTGTAAACAATATCTCCCCTTAACTTTAAGAGGTTCTTCACTTCCTTATCCCCTACTTTCAAAATAAAATCCCCATTTTTCAACCCAATTGTTTGTGCAAGGCTATCAACAGCTATTCCATACTTAGCATTAGCCGGTGGCATGTACTCTTTGCCCCACACCCATAGTATCACAATAAAAATGAGTATGGCCAGAATGATATTAACGATTATACCCCCAAGCATAATAATCAAACGTTGCCAGGCTGGTTTGCTGCGAAACTCATGAGGTTGCGGTGGAAGCTTCATGGCTTCCTTATCCATACTCTCATCAATCATCCCTGAAATTTTTACATAACCACCAAGGGGAATCCAACCAAGACCATATTCAGTTTCTCCCTTTTTCTTTTTCCATAAAGAAAACCATGGGTTGAAGAACAGGTAGAATTTTTCCACCCGGCATTTAAACCATTTGGCGGTAATGTAATGACCAAACTCATGCAACACGATAAGAATGGAAAATGAAAGGATAAACTGTGCTGCTTTTACACCAACTGTACCCCAGTCAATAGCTAATAAATTATTCATGTTATTAAAAAACATCCCAACCGTTGGTTGGGAACTTTTATAGTTTAATTATATCGGCAGCGAAGGTACGGGCCTCCCCGTCGCTTTCAAAATATTCCTCCAGCGTTGGGCTGCCGATGAACGGTATGTTTTGCATGGTCTTTTCGATAGCGTCTGTCATATCAAGAAAGTTGATACGGTTGCGCAGAAAGGCATACACGACTATTTCATTAGCCGCATTCATTACACAGGGAAGGTTGCCGCCTTTATTCAAAGCCTCTTGCGCCAGTCCCAAATTTCTGAATGTTTTAACATCGGGCTCTTCAAAATTCAGTGTACTTACTTTTTTAAAATCAAGGCGGGGGAAATTGTTCTTTATTCTTTTCGGAAATCCAAGAGCATACTGAATCGGCAGTTTCATATCCGGCAATCCCATTTGTGCTTTTATGCTGCCATCTTCAAACTGCACCATGCTGTGGATGATGCTTTGCGGATGTATGACTACCTGTACTTGTTCTGGTTTCAAATTGAATAGCCATTTAGCTTCAATCATCTCCAGCCCTTTGTTCATCAGTGTGGCCGAATCAATTGTTATTTTAGCCCCCATCGTCCAGTTGGGATGTTGCAGGGCATGTTCCCTTTTTACATTTACCAGATAGTTTGGCTTGCGGCCAATAAACGGCCCGCCGGAAGCAGTAAGGATAATTTTTTCAATTTTATTTCTTGTTTCCCCAACCAAACATTGAAAAATAGCAGAATGTTCGGAATCAATTGGGATGATTGGCACCCGGTGTTCCACTGCTTTGCGCATTATAATATCGCCAGCCACCACCAGAGTTTCTTTATTAGCAAGGCCAATGGCTTTACCGTTTTCAATTGCTTTCAGGGTTGGTTTCAACCCGGCATAACCAACGATAGCAGCCAGCATCATATCATAACAATCCATAGCTGCCACTTCTTCTAATGCTTTTTCACCCCCAAATACTTTTACATCCGTTGATGCAAGGGCTTCTTTTACTTTACTATACTTTTTATCATCGCCAATGACCACCACATTGGGGTTGAATTGTAAGGCCTGCTGGATTAATAGCTCATCATTGTGATGGGCTGTTAGTATTTCCGCAGAAAATTTATCGGGATTGGCGGCTATTAC
>JAYVKT010000294.1:0-2497 GCA_043768195.1 Chitinophagaceae bacterium
CTTCATACCAGGGTTCTATCCGCATATACACTTCGCCAAACTGTCCATTACCGCCACTTTGCTTTTTATGTTTGTAACTCGCATCAGCCATTTTTCGTATGGTTTCCCGATAAGCTATTTTTGGTTTTACAAATTTTACTTCCAGTTTGTGTTGATGCTCTATTTTCCATTTGGCAACAGCCAGGTGCATATCGCCCTGACAGTGTATTAGTGTCTGTTTCAATTCAGGAGAAACCTCAACAAGTAAAGTCGGATCTTCTTCCCGCAACTGGTGCAGGGCTTGTGATAATTTTTCCTCCTCCCCTTTTTTTATTGTCTCAATTGCCACCGTCATATTATGCGGAGGAAATTCAATAGCCGGAAGTTCATAATTCTTACCTCTTGCATGCAATGTGTTATTGACATGGGTGTTTTTCAATTTCAATGTGGCTCCAATATCGCCAGCCACTAATTCATGGGTAGAAGTTCGCTTATTACCTTCCACCAGAAACAATTGATTAATTTTTTCTGTAACGCCGGTACTTTCATTTTCCAATTCCATTCCTACTTTCACCGTGCCGGAATAAACCTTAAAGAATGACATTTCACCTACATGTGGTTCAGAGATAGTTTTGTAAATAAAAATACAGGCAGGGCCAGTGGCATCGCAGGTAAGCTTGTCACCACTCTTTGTTTTTTGAGCAGCCATTTCATTGGCGCTGGGACAAACATTATCAATAAAGCCCATCAGCCTTCCACTTCCCATATTCCTTTCTGCTGATAAACAGAATAAAGGGAACAGGTCATGTGCTATCATCGCTTTCTTCAATCCTTCTTTCATTTCATCTTCATCCAGTTCTCCTTTGTCGAAATATTTTTCCATCAATGTTTCATCATTGCTGGCTATGGCTTCAATCAGTTCTTTATGCAGTTCGTCTGCTTTTGATTTTTCATCATCCGGTATAGCCAGTTTTTCAGGTTTGCCTCCTGCATCATTAAACTTATACATCACCATCCGCAACACATCTATTATTTCATGAAACCCTGCACCTACCTGCCGGGGATACTGCACCATTACTACCTTACTACCAAAATGTGCTTTGGCATCTTTTACTGTTTTATCAAAATCTGCACTATCATCATCCAGTTTGTTTACGGCAAAAATCATCGGGGTTTTGAATTGTTCCGTGTAGTCCCATATAATATCGGTACCCACCTCCACCCCCATTACAGCGTTTATCAGCATCACCCCGGTATCGGCCACCCGTAGTGCAGAAATTACTTCGCCAACAAAATCATCGTAGCCGGGAGTGTCGAGTATATTAATTTTATAGCCTCGCCATTTTGTATGAAGTAATTTACTGAAGATAGAATTACCCCTTTCCTGCTCCAGTTCATGGTAATCTCCGGTAGTATTTTGTTCTGCAATGCTGCCGCGGCGGTTTATTATTCCAGCCTCAAACAGCATGCACTCCGCTAAGGTTGTCTTACCTGAGCCAGCATGGCCAAGCAAGACAATATTTTTTACATGTGAGGTGTCAAATTCAGGCATAGCAATCTGTTTTAAAGATTAATAGATATACTTTCTTTGAATTTAATGGGGAAATTCAAGACGAAATCATCAAAGGAACAGATTGTTTAAATACAGAAAAGCAGCAAATCATGTATGCACTTGCCTTTGCTTTACTTCCTGGTTTGGGTTAAAAATTCGTTGAACTCATTGCGTAAGCCATTGAGTATTTGTTCAAGAGATTGATATTCTGCCAACAAATTCTCATGCCTTGTGTAACTGTCTTCGTTTACATTACCATTAAAAGCTACTTTCTCGAAGTTCATCTTACGATCATGGGCTTTGATTGCCTGTTTGAGATCATGAATGTTGATTAGCTGAATGTGAAATTGGTTGTGGAGATGTTCTACTAGTTGTAATTGTTCTTTGGAGAGTGGTTGTCCTGCTACTTGCCGGAGTCTTGTTTCATCGTTACTGAATTCTTCACGATAGTTGCGAAGCTTTTCTCTCCAGATGTTACACTCGCCGGAGAGCTGTGAGATGTCTACCTGAACCATGTTGTTAAAATTTAAAGCTTGCCGGGCACTTTAATTAAGTTATATATAGCAAGCCGGGTTAAAAAATAAAGATCTTATTTTTTCCCTGGGGTTGCGGATTGAGGTAGAAGGGGTAAATGCTCAGTAGTAAAGTAAGACAGTTTTTGGGAAAAACAAATAAAGCTGACTATATTTTTTCAACACGCCGGTTCAACTAATGGTTCAATAGTGCCGAAAGGCCGCAGGCACCTGTTTCTGCCTGCAAACAGTTTTCTACCCGGCAGAAAAAGTTGGTTCAAAGTAAAAAAAAGGGAAAGAGGTTTACGCTTTGTAAACCCCTGAAAATACAAGGTAAATATTTTAAAAGTAGCCTACTTTGTCAATTTAAGCTTCAGACTAAACTGGCCTTGTGTTGCCGCAACAGGCCCGGATACGCCTATCAATATATTATAATTTTCCTGCCCAGGGTTTT
>JAYVKT010000295.1:0-4125 GCA_043768195.1 Chitinophagaceae bacterium
GTTTGCCAATGCAAAACAATTGGGCAAGTCGGCGGCTACATTGCTAACAGTGTCAGATATTATTCCTACACATGAACAGATATCGGCAGATGAAAGAGAGAAGTCGTTGCTGCCGATGATGGAGTTAGCGTTGGAGGCGGCGATGAAGATTTAGTTTTTTGTCACAAAGCCGCAAAGAAAAGTCAAAGAATACATCCTGTTTTTTTTGTATTCAATTGCGTCTTTGCACCTTGGCGTGCAATTATTTAAATTCCCCGAAATTCGCATTAAGCAATATTCCTTTGCTGGCTGCAAACTCGTTCACCTTTTCCACAAAAGAAAAATCTTTAATGATGCCTGCCACTTTGTTGATGTCGTCTGCAAATATTCTGTCTTCTTCAGCAAAGCCAACAAACTGACGAACATAGTCGTGGGCAAATTCTAATATCTCACTACTCTTATGCGGCCGGCGGAATTCTATAGCCTGGCAAGCAGTTAATAGTTCAATTGCCATGATGTATTCCAGATTATCCAGCACCCTGTATAACTTTCTGCCGCTGATGCTACCCATACTTACATGGTCTTCTTGTCCGAGTGAGGTGGGTATGCTGTCTGCACTGGCGGGGAAGCATAAAGTTTTATTTTCTGTAACCAATGCAGCAGTTGTGTATTGAGGAATCATAAAACCGCTATTAAGACCCACATCTTTCATTAATAGCATGGGCAGTCCCCATTTACCTTCTAATAATAAATAACAACGACGGTCTGATATATTTCCTATTTCTGCTGCCGCAAAACAACAATAGTCTAATGGAAGAGCCAATGGTTGACCGTGAAAATTACCACCGCTGATGGTGTCGTGGGCATCAAAAATGATTGGATTATCCGTTACAGCATTTAATTCTATCTCTGTTAATTCTTTTAAATGCAGCCAGGCATTTCTTGATGCCCCATGCACCTGCGGCATACAACGAAGCGAATAAGGATCCTGCACCCTGCCACAGTCCATATGGCTTTGCATAATAGCTGAATCTTTTAATAGCAAACGTAAACGCTGCGCTACCAATTTGCTACCAGTAAATGGCCGCAGGTTGTGTAATCGTTCATCAAAAGGCGCATTGGTACCGGTGAGGGATTCTAATGTCATTGCACCAATTATATCTGCCGCTTCCAGGCAATTGTGCATCCGCTGCACGGCCTTTACCGCAAATGATAAAATGAATTGTGTGCCATTGATGAGAGCCAACCCTTCTTTTGGCCCAAGTTGAATGGGTTGCAATTCTTTTTGCTTTAGTAACTCACCTGTATTAATCCTTTTTAATTCGCCTTTTAAATCTGTGGAATCTGTGATAAAAACTTTTCCTAATCCAATTAATGGTAAAAACAAATGTGCCAGGGGTGCCAAATCACCACTTGCCCCTACACTACCTTTTTCCGGCACTACGGGTATCACATTATTTTCTATATGCCAGATAATTCTTTCTATTGTTGTCAACTGAACACCGGAGAAACCCTGTGCCAATGCATGTACTTTTGTTATCAGCATCAACTTAGCTACTTCTGCCGGAATAGGATCGCCTACACCGACACTGTGGCTTTGCAGGATTTTATACTGTAAAATGGCGGTATCTTCTTTAGAAATGGGTGTATTGGCAAGAATACCAAAGCCAGTGTTGATGCCATAAACCGTTTTGTTTTCATCTACAATTTGCTGTACATGTTGCTGGCTGGCTTTTATCTTTTTAATAGCCTCATCACTTAAAACACCTTTTACTTTGCCAGTTGCAATGGCAATAGCATTTGTAATGGTTAATTTGTCGGTTCCGTATTTAAATATTGAAGCCATAGCAGAAAATTCTGGGCGCAAAATAAGCCAATCTGCCCTACTTGCATTGATAATTGTGTACTGATGCAACGAATATGTAATCCCGTTTATCTTTACAAAAATATTTTATGCGCCACCTGCTATTGCTCCTGTTTTCCGCCTACTGCCTTCTAAGCGTTTCTGCACAGGATGCTGCTAAAGTTGCCATCAGTAACACCGGTTGTACAGTACAAGTCTTTTGCTTTCCCGGCCGGTTTGACAGCTACGACCTTGAAGATGGATCAACCGTGTATGCTGATGATTGCGAGAAAGAAGGTGTGACCTATGGTATCTATTGTGTAAAATTGAAAACCCCTGTTGGCAATCTGGATGCGGCAGAAGATACGGTTATCACTTATCTTGATTTTTTAAAGTTGGATTATGGTATTGTAAAATCAAAAGGTTACGACAAGGGTCATAAACTGAATAAGAATGATGCGACCCGTGGAATATATGACACCTGGGAAGACGCAGATAAAAATAAATGGAAGTTAAAAGCCTGGACAAACGGTAATTTAATCTGCATCCTTTATATGTTTAGCGGCAAAGAACTTCCGGATAAGAAAACCGAAATTTTCCTGGAAGGCCTTCGTTTTCCGGGCATGAAGTAGTTTTCTTTTTTACTTTGATAAATCAAGATTTCTGTACATGCGAAATATTTTCCTTGCAATTTCATTTTTAGCATCTGGTATCTCCGGCTTATCCCAAAGTCTGAAAAAATATTCTGTCAGCAATTCAGGATGTTTTATTTATAACTACTGTGATATAAAATTCGAATCATCTAAAAGCCAGGATTCTTCTATTGTGTACACCGGAGAGTGTATAAAAGATGAAGTGATGTATGGTGTGATTTGTGTTAAGTTGCTTATTCCGGTTACTAACCTTCTTTCTGCCGAAGATCTTTTGGTTTCATATGCCGATTACCTTAAAGGTAGTTTCGAAATTGTAAAAGCTACTGGTTATGGCAAAGGCAATAATCTGAACCAAAATGAAAACACCCGTGGCATCGTTGATTATTGGGAAGACGCAGACAAAAACAAATGGAAAATAAAAGCCTGGACGGATGGCAGATACATCGGATTTATGTATGTCTATCGTAAAAAAGAATTGCCAGAGCAAAAAGTAAATGTGTTTTTGGATAGCTTCCGGTTTCCTGCTTTGTAAATTATTCTCAATAAGTCCCCTTTGCTTTTCTTAATCCTTTACCGGTGTTTTTACAGGCTCCGCCGGAGGAGTAACTATTATCGGCTCGGGTCTTATGTAGTTTTCCATTATTTCAGCCCTGTCTCTTGCTGTTAAAGGCAAATCGGGAAACTTATCATAATTGCGCCGGTATTGAACTTCGTAATTGATAACCAACTGAGGACGGATATTTATATTTTCATTTCTGGCAGAAGCAAACCATTGACTTACAAAAGCTGTTTTTTCGGCTGAATCTTTATAGCTTATCATAAAACCGTTATTGCCGAGCTCAAACATTTTCCTGACAATCCTTGTCACATCAATTTTTACAGTCCTGTCCTTTTTTTTCGGCGAAACCTGTTTTATTACCTGATCATCGGTGGCAAATGCTGGCTGGTGCAACCAGGTAGTTTGTGAATCCTCCCATGGCTGAACGACCCGGCTTACCATAAATTTTGGAGACTGGTCTTCCTTGTTACCGGCATCATTTCCTAACTGTAGTGGATTTAATATGAGGTAGGCACTGGTAATCTGTGCCGGAGAAATCATAGCTGGCAGTAAATTATACTTGAAAGATAAGAAGGAGCGGCATTGCAATTGCTTACCGCTATCGGGCCATGCGGCTGTACCAATAAAAGGTGATTGATCACCTGCACGGTCTTGATACAGGTTGCTGACTAAAACCGATTTTGTGGTACTGTCGGCCTTTAATATGATTGATACTTCTGAAAATCCTGCAAATGACTGTGCCGAAACCTGTGCAGAAAAAATAGTGAAAAAGACTACAAGAAGAAAACCGTGGGTAGAATTTTGCATGGCAAATGGTTTAAGTTTTAAATACTTGTCATCCACATTGTCCTTTACGAAGTATAATAAAAATACTGCTTTGAAAAAGCAGTTGTTGATTAGCAGGTGTAATGTTAAGTTAAATACTTTTTTCAGTTATATTTGCAACTCTTTACGGCCCGGTAGCTCAGCTGAATAGAGCACAAACCTTCTAAGTTTGGGGTCATTGGTTTGAATCCAATCCGGGTCACAACGTAAAAGCATCTTTGAAAGAGGGTGCTTTTTTTGTTTCAATTTCCTTGTCATAATCATCT
>JAYVKT010000296.1:0-3009 GCA_043768195.1 Chitinophagaceae bacterium
GCAATGGCTGTTTCATACCTCGGCGTTTCATTTCATGTGCCACATGCACCATTTCATCAAGCGAAGGAGTAATCAAACCACTAAGGCCAATGATATCTGCTTTTTCTTTTTCTGCTGTGTCCAGAATTTTATCGGCGGGTACCATTACACCGAGGTCAACAATATCATAGCCATTACAACCCAATACTACGCCAACAATATTTTTACCAATGTCATGCACATCGCCTTTTACTGTTGCCAGTAAAACTTTGGGGGCACCGGCAGCTTCTTCATTAATAGTTCCGGCAGCAATATGTGCTTGTTTTCTTTCTTCCTTTTCTGCTTCAATGAAAGGAGTAAGAACGGCTACACTTTTCTTCATCACCCTTGCACTCTTTACTACCTGTGGTAAAAACATTTTACCGGCACCGAATAAATCCCCAACTACATTCATTCCGTCCATCAATGGGCCTTCAATAACATCAAGAGGTTTTGGATATTTTTGTCTTGCTTCTTCAGTGTCTGCATCAATGTAATCGGTGATGCCATTTACTAAAGAGTGTTTTAATCGTTCTTCTACCGAATTTTCTCTCCAGCTTTCGTCTTTTATATTTTCTTTGCCCTTTGCTTTTACGGTTTCTGCAAAAGCGATCAGACTTTCAGTGGCTTCGTTGTTATCATTATTGCGGTTAAGAATTACATCTTCGCAAAGTTGTTTAAGCTTCGGCTCTATTTCATCGTACACAACTAACTGCCCGGCATTTACAATACCCATGTCCATACCAGCCTTGATAGCATAAAAAAGAAACACACTGTTCATAGCTTCCCGCACATGGTCATTACCACGAAATGCAAAGGAAAGATTGCTGACACCACCGCTAACTTTGGTGAGTGGCATTAGTTTTTTTATTTCAGCAGTGGCTTCTATAAAATCAACACCATAGTTACTATGCTCTTCCATACCGGTGGCAATGGCAAAAATGTTGGGATCAAAAATTATATCCTGCGGATCGTATCCAACCTCTTCGGTTAATATTTTATAAGCCCGGTGGCATATCTCTACTTTTCTTTCTTTGGTATCAGCTTGTCCCTTTTCATCAAAGGCCATTACGATAACGGATGCGCCATAGCTCTGGCAAATAATGGCCTGCTCTATAAATTTTTCCACTCCTTCTTTCATGGAGATGGAATTCACAATACATTTTCCCTGCACACATTTCAACCCTGCTTCTATTATTTCAAATTTCGAAGAATCAATCATGATAGGAATCTTCGCAATATCCGGTTCGCTTTGCACTAAATTTAAAAACGTTGTCATTGCCAGCACACCATCGAGCAGCGCATCATCCATGTTTACATCCAGCACCTGTGCGCCATTTTCCACCTGCTGCCGGGCAACACTTAACGCTTCTTCATATTTATTTTCTTTGATAAGCCGGGCAAACATTTTAGAACCGGTCACATTCGTTCTTTCGCCAACATTTACAAAATTGGTTTCAGGTCGGATAGTCAATGGTTCTAATCCTGATAATCTCAGGTAAGGCTTTATATGAATTGATTCACTCATCTTGTTTTAATCAGGACTTCTATTTTTTTTAAATCAGGTTGTTTGTTATACTCATTCAGGCATTCCAAAAAGATTTCAGCATCTCTTGGAAGAACATCTAGTAGGTTTTGCCATCCAGTTATTTCAAGCTTATCCGGCATCTCGACAAGACCAGTAATAGAATCCCAGAACGCATCCCAGTTCATTCCATAAAAATCCGGAAAGCATAACATATGTTTTAATAAAACATGTAACTCATTTGCTGTTGTTATTGAGGTAACATCTACTGAAACAAGTTTCATATTTACGCTAATTCTTTTTCAACTACAGGTAATTGCCGTGGCTTTATATTTTTTACTTCATCTGCAATATGTTTAATATGGTCTGGTGTGGTGCCACAGCAGCCACCTACTATGTTTACCCAGCCTTCTTTGGCCCAATCTTCCAGGTAATGTGCAGTGTCCTGCGGATGTTCGTCATATTCTCCCATTGCATTGGGTAGTCCCGCATTAGGATAGGCCGAAACATAACAAGAAGCAATTTGTGAAAGCTCTTCGATATGCGGTCTCATTTCTTTAGCACCTAATGCACAATTTAAACCAATGCTTAATGGCTTGGCATGCATTACTGATGTATAAAAGGCTTCTAATGTTTGTCCGCTTAATGTTCTGCCGGATGCATCGGTGATGGTTCCGCTTATCATTACAGGCAACGCTTCTTTTTTTGTATCTCTAAAATATTTTTTAATGGCGAAAATTGCACCCTTGGCATTCAGTGTATCAAAGATGGTTTCTATTAATAAAATATCAACACCGCCGTCCACCAGACCTTTTACCTGTTCGTAATACGCAGCTACTACTTCATCAAACGTTACAGCCCTAAAGCCGGGATTGTTTACATCAGGCGAAAGGGATAATGTTTTATTTAATGGACCGATAGCACCAGCTACCCATGCCTGCTTACCTGATTGTTTAATAGCTTCTCTTGCACATTTGGCAGCGGCCACATTTAAATCATAAGCCAGCGATTGCATATCATAATCAGCCATAGCAATAGTAGTGCTGCTGAATGTATTGGTTTCAATAATATCAGCACCGGCATCAAGGTATTCTTTGTGAATGCCTGTAATGATATGCGGTTGTGTAATATTCAGCAGGTCGTTATTCCCTTTTACATCAGAAGGCCAGTCTTTAAACCTTTCACCACGGTAATCGGCTTCGGTTAATTTATGACGCTGAATCATAGTACCCATGGCACCATCAATAATCAAAATACGTTCCTTCAAACAATCCTGAATTGTTTTCATGCAATTGATGTTTGCGAACTATAAACGTTGGGAAACTCTGTGTGGAGGTTTCGTACCGTTTATTAGTTCTTGTTTAAGAAAGGCCGAACAATAAACAAATCTGCCTGTGATGATTACAAAGCTAAGTTATAAAGGGGTAAAAAACAAGCCTTCGCTAAAGCTACGGCTTGCAAGCAAA
>JAYVKT010000297.1:0-12866 GCA_043768195.1 Chitinophagaceae bacterium
AATTTCTTCTTCGCTCCACTTCACCATTCTCTTTCCGGTGTTGTAAGAATAGGCTTCACCAATTCTTGCAAATAACAAACGGAGAAAATCATATATCTCCGTAACCGTTCCCACCGTTGACCGGGGATTTTTATTAGTAGTTTTTTGTTCAATAGAAATAACAGGCGAAAGCCCGGTAATTTTATCTACATCAGGTCTTTCCATATCACCAATAAACTGGCGGGCATAGGCACCAAAGGTCTCCATGTACCGTCTTTGACCCTCAGCATAAATTGTATCAAAGGCTAATGAAGACTTTCCACTACCGCTGATGCCGGTAATAACTACCAACTGATTTTTAGGAATGGAAATATCAATATTCTTCAAGTTATGCACCCTGGCTCCGAATACTTCTATTGATTCGTTATGCTGAATGGGAATATCTGTGCCGTTACTTTTACTTTTTGCCATTTGAATAACGAAGATAACACTTCGTCAACTTTGGAAAAATGATTCGGAATACAGGAACACGGATGACACGGATTGGATGGATTGCCAGGATTTTCTTTCAGATCTGTTTGACTATGAGCATCAATCTTCATGAAAAAGATGAACACAGATTATCTTGCTTCGCAGGAAAGTGGTTTCTAAAATAATCCAATTTTTTCTGCGAAGCAGAATAGAAATCTGTGTTCATCTATCCAATCCGTGTCATCTCCCGAAAAATCGGGACAAGCTGTGTGCTTGTATTCAAAAATGTTGCCTCTGTTTTAAAACTGTTTTTCTAACCCTCCATCCAATTATTTTTTGGTACTTATCCACAAAAAATTACTCTGGCACAATATTTTGAAGTGTAGTCCTGTAACAATTCAATCATTTAAAATATTTACTTATGAAAAAGACCATTGGAATAGTGGGTGTAATTGCTATGTGCTTACTCACCGTATCAGTAAATGCACAGACAGAACCTCAAAATCCTCAACCTGTTAAAACATGGGAGGCAAAAAAGAACCCGACTGTTGATTCAATTACTTCACAGTACACAGGTAAATACATTGCCCCGCGGCCTGCATTAACCTCTGCTGATATTTTTCCTGTTATTGGAAAATATGAATCTGCTACTAATGCAGATGCAGCTTCTGTTACCATCTCTCTGGATGGGCAAAACAAAGGAATAGTGTGGATAGAAGGTTTACCGCAAGGTAAAGTGAAGGCAATGCTGAGAAAATCACCGGCTACATATAAAATTCCTGCACAAAAAACAGAAGAGGGAAAAGAAGTACCTGAAGGAACCTTGATTTTTGACAAGGAAACAAACACATTAAGTATTTGCATCGGCAAACTATATGATGCTGCAAATCCGGCTGTAGCTTTTTCTGCCCCTGCTGAAGAAACAGTACCTGTAGTAAAGACATCTAAAACGAAAAAAGCAGTACAGCCAAAAGCCTGGATTTATACAGGCACAAAATTGGTTACCGAAACAGTGGCAAATTAAAAAAATCAGATGGTGGTTTCATTACAGTAACGAAAGAGTCCCGAAGCTATCGGGACTCTTTCCTATTTTAGCTGCACTAAATATCTGTAATGTTTAATTTTTTTAAAAAGAAAGAGACGGCAATAAAAGTAATTGACAAGGTAATGATTTCTGAACCCGCCAGGCTAAAAGCCATGCTCACCCAATGGAAGGATGAAAAAAATATTGTTTTCATTTTCTGGTTTGATGAAAGTCTGCGGCAGGCGGAAACTTATTTCTCCCAGCATAGTAACGAGCCAATAGCTGTAATAACAGCCAGGGAAGCAGGCCACATGCCACTGGGTGAAAAAAAAATTGTCTTTGCAGAACATTATCCTCTTTTGAGCAAAGAAGAAGAATTGTATAAACGAATGAACCTCCAAACAGTTGAGGTATTTTCATCATTGAATGAGCCATTGTTTAAACAGTTTGGTGCTGATAAAATAATAGAAATGATGCAGCGGTTAGGAGTAACAGAAGATGAAGTGATTGAGCATAAAATGGTGACGACTGCTATCCGGAAGGCACAGGAAAAAATTGAAAAAAAGGTGCTGGTTGAGCAAACAGCAGGCTCGCAGGGCGATTGGCTGCAAAAAAATTATGCCTCCTGAAAGCTTCTACCAGACGGGCTTTTATCGAATATACAAACAGGTGTTTGCAAAGTATTTTGATTGCAGATTTGGAAAATAAAATTTTACCCCTATATCTTTGCAGCAGTTCTTACTACATACTTATCAAGAAAGGCAGAGGGTAATGGCCCGATGAAGCCTTGACAACCTATCCCGATTTTATCGGGAAAAGGTGCCAATTCCATCTCTCGTTTTTAATAAACGGGGGAGAGATAAGTCAGATTAATAGCTTCAAAATATTGTCTACAACATATTAAAGGCTCATCTGATTTATCGGGTGAGCTTTTTTGTTGCTCGTCCCGATAGTCTTTCGTTGATAAGTGATGTAAATGTCTAATCAATTTTCATCATGTTTAAAAATCAAAAAAGATGAGTAACAACGCAACACAACTGATCCACAGCATTCCGGTCGATCCATTAACAGGAGCCATCTCTGTTCCTATTTATCAAACATCCACTTTTGTGCAAGAAGCACCCGGTGTAAACAAAGGCTATGATTATGCCCGGACGGGAAATCCAACCAGGGCAACCTTAGAAGATATTATCGCCAAATTAGAAAACGGATCAACGGGGATTGCATTTGGCAGTGGCCTCGCAGCTATAGATGCGGTAATCAAACTGCTGGAAGCCGGCGACGAAATTCTTGCTGTAGATGATATTTACGGTGGCGCCTTTCGCCTCTTTACACATATCTATCAGAAATTCGGTATTAGTGTAAACTATGTGGATACAACGAATGCTGAAAATGTTTTCAACGCTGTTACACCAATGACAAAACTTATCTGGATTGAAACACCCACTAACCCAACACTAAAGATTTCAGACATAGAAGCCATTGCCAAAATTGCACGGGCCAGTGGGTGTTTACTTTGCGTGGATAACACTTTTGCTTCACCCGCCCTGCAACAGCCTCTTTCGTTGGGAGCTGATATTGTAGTTCACTCCGCTACCAAATATCTCGGCGGTCACAGCGATTTGATTGCAGGCTTAGTGGTAACAAAAGAAAAAGAGTTGGGCGCCAAAATTAAATTTATACAAAATGCCAGTGGTGCTATTCTTTCCCCTTTCGATAGCTGGTTAGTAATCCGCGGAATTGAAACATTGCCCTTGCGATTAAAACAACATTGCATCAATGCACAAGCGGTAGCAGAATTTTTAGAAACCCATCCTGCGGTTGACAAAGTGTATTACCCGGGATTAAAAACCCATTTTAATCATGACATCGCTGCAAAACAAGCAAAAGGTTTCGGCGGCATAGTTTCTTTTACACTCAAAAATGATACAGAAGAAGCGGCTACTACTTTTGTAACCGCTACTCAATACTTTAAACTGGCAGAAAGCTTAGGTGGTGTAAAAAGCCTGCTTTGTCACCCGGCACAGATGACACATAAATCCATTCCCACTGAAAAAAGAAGGGCGGCCGGTGTTGCAGACAGCCTTATCCGTCTTTCGGTAGGGTTAGAAGAAGCCGGTGACCTGATCAACGATTTGACTGATGCATTTATCAAAACATCCCTATCAAAAATTAAAACTAAAACTGTATCTCTCTGATGGAAACACATAAACAAATAATCATCGGCTTGTTTGGTTTTGGCGTTGTAGGCGAAGGTCTTTACAAAGTGCTGCAACAAACCCCATCATTGAAAGCCAGTATCAGAAAAGTCTGCATAAAAAATGATGGCAAAAAAAGAAATGCCCCGGCTTCTCTATTCACCACCGGCAAGGATGAATTACTAAACGATCCGGAGATCAACGTCATTGTAGAAGTTATTGATGATGCTGATGCAGCTTTCCAAATAGTAACCACGGCATTAAAGAATGGGAAAAACGTAGTAAGTGCCAGTAAAAAAATGATTGCGGAGCATTTACCAGCATTATTAGAATTACAACAACAAACAGGCAAATCATTCTTGTATGAGGCTGCAGCCTGTGCATCTATTCCTGTTATCCGGAACCTGGAAGAATATTATGACAATGACCTGCTGCATTCAATTAAAGCCATCGTAAATGGTTCTACCAATTTCATTCTTACAAAAATATTTGAAGACGGTCTTGATTTCAAGCAGGCATTGCTGCTTGCTCAGCAGGCCGGCTTTGCAGAAAGCAATCCTGCACTGGATGTAGAAGGCTATGATGCGGTAAACAAATGGACTTTTCTATTAACACATGCCTACGGTGTTATTGGAAGACCGGAAGACATTTTATTCAACGGCATCCAGAACATTCATGCAAGTGATGCTATTGTTGCCAGGGCAAAACAACAGGAAATTAAATTAGTAGCCCAGGCACAAAAACTTTCCAATGGAAAAGTAGCAGCTTTTGTACTACCGCAGTTTGTAAAGCATGACGACCATCTTGCCTTTGTAAAAAATGAATACAATGGAGTGGTAATTGAAAGTGGTTTTGCCGACAAGCAGTTTTTTTATGGTAAGGGTGCGGGTAGCTTACCAACTGCCTCCGCCGTACTCAGTGATATTTCGGCATTACGATATGAATATAAGTATGAGTATAAAAAACTCTATCATCACAAACCGCATGAGTTGAGTAATGATATTTTTCTTCGTGTATATGTTAGTTTTAACGACCTCGCCTCTATTCCCCGTGAACAATTTGAATGGATAGATGAATGGCATGCCGAAGAGGAAAGAAAGTATTTTGCAGGAGTGATTGCCTTATCTGAATTAAAAGAAAATAACTGGTGGAAGGAAAATGGGACATCCCTGATTCTTTTACCCGAACCAATTGTGGAAGACATAGAAACCAGGAAATTGAAGAAAAGAAGCCTTGAACTGGCAGGGGTGATTTAATGGATAACTGATAGTGGATAGATGATAGTGCTTTACAGGAAAAAAGCATTATAAAATTCAACTACGCTTTTTTAGCTAAAATAAATTGTGTAGAACACTTAACACTTTTAAAAATATCATCTTTCATCTATCCATTATCATCTAAGCACTGTTTCCTACCTTTACCGCAACACTTTATAACCATGCGGGAACTTTCAGTTGTCATAACAGTAATGGATGAACAGGATAATATCAAACCTCTGCTGGAATCAGTACGTTCGGCATTAACCGGCATTGATTATGAAGTGGTGGTGGTAGATGATGGTTCTTCCGACAAAACCAAACAACAGATACTTGAACATACAGATGAAAGAACTGTTTTAGTAGAGTTGAGAAAGAACTATGGTCAAAGTACTGCAATGACCGCCGGTATTGATCATTCCCGTGGCCGGTATGTAGCATTATTAGACGGTGACTTACAAAACGACCCCACAGATATTCCTGCAATGCTGGACTTGCTAAAAAAAGAAGATTGGGATGTGGTAGCCGGCAACAGGAAGAACCGTAAAGACGGATTTTTTCTCCGAAAAATACCCAGCAAAATTGCCAATGCCCTTATCCGTCGGATGACAGGGGTTTATATAAGGGATTATGGCTGCACGTTAAAAGTATTTAAAAGAGAAATTGCAGAAGAACTCGGTTTGTACGGGGAGTTGCATCGTTTTATCCCGGTGTTAGCTAAACTACAGGGAGCCAGAATAACCCAGGTGGATGTAAAACATCATGCCAGGGTACATGGAAAAAGTAAGTATGGCATCGGCCGCACATTTAAAGTGATGAGTGATTTGGTACTGATGGTTTTTATGCGAAAGTATATGCAGAAGCCGATGCACCTTTTCGGGCCGATAGGCTTTATCAGCTTTGGAATAGGTGTTGCTATTAATGCGTACCTGCTTGTATTAAAATTAATGGGGCAGGATATTGGTGGCAAGCCCTTGCTTATCCTTGGACTCATATTGTTATTAGGCGGCATTCAGTTCATCACTATTGGTATAGTAGCCGATATCAATACAAGAACCTATTTTGAATCGCAGAATAAGAAAACCTATAATGTGAGAAAGGTGTACCATGCCAAAAGAGAAGTAAACCACACTTCAGATGTTACGATGTAATTATTTCATCAACAGCTCCTCATTTATCTTAAACCAATCGTAGAATTTTTGTAAGCCTTCCTTCAGGCTTGTTTGCGGATTATATCCAAGTAGTTTTTTTGCTTTTGTAATATCTGCAAAAGTTTTTGGCACATCGCCCTGTTGTTGCGGATATTGCTCAATGATTGCTTTCTTACCGGTTATTTCTTCAATAGCTATGATAAGTTCACTTAGAGAAATGGCATAACTATTTCCCAGGTTGATGACTTCAAAATTTGATTTATGGTAATCAATGGCTGCTATTATTCCTTGTACCGTATCATCTACATACGTATAATCCCGGCTGCTGCTGCCATCACCATACATAGTTATCGGGTCGCCGGCCAGTATTGCTTTGGTAAATTTATGAATAGCCAGGTCTGGTCTTTGTGATGCGCCATAGACTGTAAAAAAACGCAATGCAATAAACCGGATATCAAAAAGCTTACTATAAACATGGCCAAGCATTTCTCCGGAAAGTTTTGTCATAGCATATGGGCTTATCGGCTACAGTTGTTCTTCTTCCTTCCAGGGATAGTGATCGTTAACACCATACACACTGCTGCTGGAAGCAAAAATAAATTGCTTTACATTTTTTTGCCTGGCAAAATCAAGTATGTTTTGTAACCCGATTATGTTTACTTGTTGATAGGCTAACGGATTTTCAATACTTGGTCTTACCCCCGCCTTTGCCGCCATATGCACAATTACATCAACAGGTTCAGTAATTAATTCACTTAGTTCTTCCGGGGAAGTAAGAAAAATGTCATTGTTTAAAAAACGAAATCCGGCATTGGTTTTAAAATCCCGGATATTGAATTGCTTTAAATCCGCCGGATAAAACGGATCGAAATTGTCAATACAGGTAATCTTTAGTTCCGGTTTATGTTTAAATAATTCCCGGATAAGGTTACTGCCGATGAAGCCGCCTCCGCCTGTTATTAAAATATGCATGAAAGAATAATAAAATATCCCACAAAATAGAAAATCCTGCCGATTGACAGGATTTTCTGAGTAAGTCGGGAAGACAGGATTCGAACCTGCGACCCCCTGGTCCCAAACCAGGTGCGCTACCGGCCTGCGCTACTTCCCGGTTCTAAAAACAGATTGCAAATATATAGGCTTATTGCCAAAGTAGCTACTAAAAATCCAAAAGGCCCGAGGGTTGCTCTAAGAAATGGAGATTGAATCAGCCAGTAGATAACTTTAATCATAAAACTCCCGTATTGTGAAATCATCAATATCCAAAATCAGGCTCTCTTCTCCCGACCAAATCTGGAATCCAAAATATTCACCAAAAAATGATTTGAATGGAGTTTCACCCATTAGCTGGCCATTAATGAATAATTTCAAGGTGTTTTTTTGCTTAGTAATTTTTATCGTATTTGCTGAGTTAGCCCGTCTTACTATCTCGTTATCCTTTGTTGGAATCAGATCTCCGGGATTTTTTCCTTTATCCGCAAAAACATAATTACCCCATCCTGTAATTCCGGCAAAATGGAAGAAGCCTGATTTAATATCCAGCCCCAGCATCATTCCGAAATAATAACCATCCGTTCCCCCCACTTTTTTTATGGTTGTGGAAATTTCAAAATCTGCATCATTATTCAGCTTAAAGATTTGTGAAGTTCTCCAGATTCCACCCAATTTAGATTCGATTCTGTATTTGCCATCCCTAACTTCAAATGAATAATCTTTATTCCCTTCGGTAAGCCAGCTATGACTGTTATCTGAAAAATCCTCATTTAAAATAATTTTAGCACTCCGGGCCTGTAAGGGTGGTTTTCCTTGTTGTAGTTCATTAGGTATAAAGAAAAAATCACCCGTATAATCAGAGGCGATCCATGGTCTTTGGCCATTGCCGGATTCGCTGGCAACATCTGCGGCAACTCGTTTAAAAACCTGCTCAATATTCAAGCCCGCCATATTCAGGTATCTTAATAGCTTTGAAGTAAATAACCCGTTTCTACCGTTGCCGTCTGATGCAACAGATCCGGGTTTTGTTGCGTACACAATATAAGAGCCACGAGGGGTGGAAACCATACTCAATCCTTTCTCATTAGAACGGTAAAAACTCCTGAATGGATTATTCCTGCAGGCATCCAGTATAAAAATGTTGAGTGGGTTACCAGCTTCTTCTATAGCTCCCATTATATAATCCATACTCAGACACTGGTCATCCAGGTCTGCTTTAATTTCAGGATTTGCTTCGCAGGGAATAAGATAGTTAATTCCATCAACCTGCATCCCGTGACCCGAATAAAAAACCAACCCGGCTGCATCTTTCTTACCCTGGATCAGCGAAAAATATCTCCGGATACTTTCCTGCATCTCCTTTTTATTTTTTGGATCATAAACTTCTATGACCGTAAATCCTTTTGATTTCAATGATGCAGCTATATCCTGTGCGTCATTAAGCGTATTTTGCAATTTATCTACATACTTGTAATTCTTTACACCAATCACCAATGCATAACGACTTTCGAATGACTGGCGGGAATAAGAATTAAGTGTTATACAACAAAATAACAAGCACAGCTTCAAAGTAAAAAATATCCTGAAAGGGGAATTGGGTACCTGCATTTTATTTGCTTTAGATAAGAAAAATTAATTTCAAAGTAAGCAAAATAGTGATACCCGCAAACTACTTATATCCTGTGTCACATCACATTTCCGTCAACAGAGTAAAATACAAGCTTATTCTGGCAACAAGAGTTCAATGCTACTGGGTAATGCTTAATGGATTCGTCGTAGAAAAGTACATCAACTTATCCATTTGCCCATTCTGAACATCATCAAGATATACTGCAAAAACGATCATTACTTTTTTTCCGTTTAATTCCGGCATCTGGGCAAATGGAAAAAATAATTCAAGATTCTTTTTTACAGCTTTATTATAACTGACTTTTGAATTGGGTAATAAATTCATTTTTAAATAGGTGGCTGCCGTGCCGCCCCAATTATAATATTGATTATCGGTTTTAATATAATAACCATCCTCATCAGCCAATCTTGCTACTATATACACCTGGCCAAGTTTTGAATTGGTTTTTAAATCAAAAACCGGGTAAATAGATAATCCGTTTTTCGCTGTATTATTCACTACTGAAAGTTTACCAAAATTGGTAACATCTACCTTAGGAACAATTAAGCTTGACTCTTTTTTGTCTTTTGGATACAAGGCTCCTATTATTGCTTTGTCACCAGCCGAAATTTCATAATTCTGCTTTACTGAATATCCGTCAGTTGTTTCCCAGGGATTTATAGAGTAATGCATTATTGACTTAACATCATAAGTGGTGCCGTTTGTATAAAACTGATTAGATACTTCAAAAACATTAAAATCTACCTGCTCTTTACTCCAGCCCTGAGATTCTCTATAATAACTATATACAGAATCTGTTCTTTTCCAGTTAACGGCTCCCGGATAACTCTGCTCATGCAGCAGCCCCAGCGAATGGCCAAATTCATGCACCACTACCCGGCGCATTTCCTGAATGCTCCAATGATTAGGGTCTTCCTTCATCTCAAAAATTAACTGGTTTAAGCTATAAGGAGCTTTTATTCCTTTCTTCTGAAGCTTTGCTACATAGTAATCACCATCAGCAAAGAAAAGGGTGTCAAAATTCATTGTTTGATTAGACTGGGGCCTAAAATTAGCTTCCGTTCCTACTGCTGAGTTATGACCTAAGCCTTTCCCAAGCTTTATCCTGATATTCGTATTTTTTGTGGTGTCTGGAACAAATCTGAAAGTAATATTGGCATGCTTCTCCCATTCTTTTGCATAGGTCATCACTTTATCTCTTAGCATTTTACTGCCCCCGGGCATAAATTTTACCAACACAATCTGACCATTTGCCCAGGTACGGTAATTGTCGCTAACGCCCCGGTTTTTTGTCGTATCAACTTCCTTCAGCATTGCATCGCCAACTAAAGTAGTACAGCTTGTACGGGGAAATTTTTGTGCATCAGCTGTAAAGCCGAAATAAACAACACTTATAAATACAATCAACGCCTTTTTCATATTACCTGATTTATATTATCGAATATAGTATGCTTTCAATTTCGGGTTTATACCCGGTGTACGGTATTTTGCTTTTTTGCTATCATTAGTTTAAGCCAGATCATTTCAAAAAAAAACCAGCCTGTGCTAAAGCTTCGGCTGGTAAGTGCGGAGAGAGTGGGATTCGAACCCACGGTACAGTGTGACCCGTACGACGATTTAGCAAACCGTTCCTTTCGGCCACTCAGGCATCTCTCCCCGTCCCCTTTTATTCAAGGGAGGCAAAAATAAAGATAAGAGCTAAGAAATCCCAAAAAGAAAATCCCAAATTCCAGCTTAAAGGAATTTGGGATTTACAATTATTTGGAATTTAAGTTTTACATAGCAGCCAGTTGCACTTTTTGTTGCAGTTCTAATACGTTTTCCCGGAATACCCCATCTGTATCCATCAAATCCTTCACCGTCTGGCAGGAGTGGATAACAGTAGTATGATCCCGGCCACCAAAATGTTCGCCAATAGTTTTTAATGAATTTTTAGTGAAGGCTTTAGCCAGGTACATAGTAATCTGTCTTGCCTGTACAATTTCCCTCTTGCGGGTTTTTTGCAGGAGTTTATCGTAAGCCACATCGAAGTACTCACAAACCATTTTTTGAATGGTTTCAATGGTAATTTCTTTACTGGATGATTTTACAAAATTTCGTAACACTTTTTTGGCTAAGTCTAAGTCTATTTCCCTCCTGTTTAGCGAAGATTGTGCCAACAGTGAAATTAGAGCACCTTCAAGTTCCCTTACGTTATTGCTAATATTATAAGCGATATACTTAACTACTTCTTTTGGCATCTCTAACCCATCGTTCTTCATCTTTTTTTCTAAAATCTCAATCCGGGTATCGTATTCGGGCACCTGAAGGTCGGCACTTAGCCCCCAACGGAAGCGGCTTAACAACCTCTCTTGTACACCGTCAAGGTCTTTTGGAGATTTGTCCGAAGTAAGTATCAGTTGTTTATGAGATTGGTGCAGATGATTAAAAATAGCAAAGAAAGCATCCTGCGATTTTTCGGCTTTGGCAAAAAATTGCACATCATCTATAATCAATACATCAATTAACTGGTAAAAATGAATAAAATCATTTATCGCATTGTTCCGGCTATGATCCATAAACTGGTTGATGAACTTTTCAGAACTTACATACAGCACCACCTTATTGGGATGGGATCTTTTTACCTCATTTCCAATAGCCTGAGCCAGATGAGTTTTTCCCAAGCCTACTCCGCCATATATAACTAATGGGTTGAAGGAATTGGTTCCGGGCTTTTCAGCCACTGTTTTACCGGCACGGCGGGCCACCCGGTTACAATCGCCTTCTATAAATGCTTCAAATGTATAAATGTGATTTAGCTGCGGGTCAATCTGCATTTTTTTAAGACCCGGAATAACGAACGGATTCTTAACCGGATTATTTATGACTAACGGGAAATCCATTTCGTTATTTGAAAAAGTTTTAAATCCTTGTCCGCTTACATCCATTGTAACAGGTTTGTTCTTACTGTTACCACTGTCCACCATGATGCGGTATTCGAGACGGGCATCTTTGCCCAACTCTCTTTTCAATGTCTTCGCTAATAAATTTACGTAATGTTCTTCAAGATACTCGAAAAAGAATTGGCTTGGCACCTGGATAACTAATACATTATTCTTTATAGAAACTGGTTTGATGGGTTCGAACCATGTTTTGTAATGCTGCCACTCAACAATGTCTTTGATGATTTTTAAACAACTGGTCCAGATTTTTTCAGCATTCTTCTCCATCGGGTTAGTAAGCAGTTTATGTCGGGTTAACTATAGTTGTTATTCGAAATCAGTCCTCACAAAAATGTTCACACAATGTCAGTAAAAAAAGTTGGACAGGGAGGCGAATATCAACATTTCTTTTATAAAAAAAAACTTTTATCCCCCTGATTTTTGTGAAACAGAAATATTATGATTTTTAGCCAACTTTTTACCTGAAAATTTGGAAAATTCAAAATCTAGCCTACCTAAAATAAGTCCGGCAAAACCCACCTGGTTGACTATTGTATCATCTCCTTTTTTGTTTTTATAAACGATTGGGCTGTCCAGAAAAGTGTGAGTGTGTCCGCCAATTATCAGGTCAATATTTTCTGTTTCTTTTGCCAGCACTTCATCACTCACCATATTGCTTTCTTTATACAAGTTACCGAGATGTGATAAACAAATAATCATATCACAACCTTCTTTTCTTTTTAATTTGTCTGCTGTTTCATTTGCTTTTTGAACAGGATCAAGATATTTTGTTGCACCAAACAAACTATCAGGTATCAATCCTTTTCCTTCGATACTTACTCCAAACACTCCGATTTTTAATTTTCCTTTTTTAAAAATTTTATAGGGCTGTGTTTTATTTTCCATCGGTGTTCCGGTAAAATCATAATTGCTAACCAGCATCGGAAAGCTTGCATGCTTAGTTAATTGTGTTGCTAAATTTTCCATGCCTGCATCAAAATCATGATTACCTATTGTTGTTGCATCATATTTCATTGCCGACATGGCTTTTATTTCCGGCTCACCTTTATATAAATTAAAATAAGGGGTGCCCTGAAAAATATCTCCGGCATCCAGCAGCAATACATTCTCTTCTTCCGATCTGATTTTATTTATTAATTGGGCTCTTCCGGCTATACCACCCAACCCCTGGTTACGGCCTCCGTCCATTGGAAATGGCTCTAAGCGGCTGTGGGTGTCATTG
>JAYVKT010000298.1:0-2165 GCA_043768195.1 Chitinophagaceae bacterium
GAACTCCCATCCCTGGAAATACAGATGGTAGTTCCATCAGCTTTTATTGTTGCTGCTTTTGAAAACATTGATGTACAACGTCATTTTCATAATCATTCACCACCCCTTTTATCAGAGCAGGATACTTACCTGCAGCATAATGTTTTCCGGATTTAAGATTCAAAGGACTTTGGTTTATCCCCGCAAGGCTGGGTAGCCGTATATTATATAACCTGGTTTTTGAATTTTTAAATTAACAATCATGAAAACATTAAGAATATTTTCTCTCGCTGCATTATTGATGGTAGTAACTACTGTTGCCACTGCCCAGACAAAAACGGAAACTTTTAAAGTATCTGGTAACTGCGGTATGTGCAAAAACAAAATTGAAAAGGCTGCAAAAGATGCAGGAGCTAAGTCTGCCACCTGGGATGCTGAAACAAAGGACCTTACTGTAACATATAAAAGTAGTACTACTAACGCAGCAAAAATTCAGGAAAAGATAGCAACTGTTGGTTACGACAATGCAGGTGCAAAAGCAACTAAAGAAGCCTACGACAGACTTCACGGCTGCTGCAAGTATGACAGGGCTGCAACAACTGAAAAGAAAGCATCCTGCTGTAGTGATGAAGCCAGTTGCAATCATGATGAGGCAGACCATAAAGATCATAAATCTGCAAAAGCTGATTGTTGCAAAGACGGTAAATGCACCAAAGATGGCCACACCGGTAAAGATTGCTGCAAGAAAGATGGAGAGAAGATGGAGTGCTGCAAAGACGGCAAATGCGCCAAAGAAGGGCATGATGGCAAAGATTGTTGCAAGAAATCTTAAGAGTAATAGCTAAAAATGAATGTCATGAAAAAGCTATTGTTGATATTGATAATTTTCCTTTCGACTGTTTCTTCTCAGGCTCAATTTACAAAAGCAACTTTACAGGCAACAGGCCTTACCTGTGCCATGTGCAGCAATGCTATTAATAAGGCATTGCAAAAAGTTTCGTTTATTGAGTCGGTCAAAGCTGATATTAAAAATTCTGCGTTCAGTATTGTGTTTAAGGCAACTGCTGCTATTGATATTGATGCTATAAAAGCGGCAGTAGAAGATGCAGGGTTTTCCGTTGGTAGTTTAAAGGTTACCGGCAGTTTTAGCGAAGTGAAAGTTGAAAAAGACCAGCATGTAAAGATTGGCAATGAAAATTTTCATTTTCTGAATGCAGACGGTCAGGTGCTGAATGGAGAACAGACGATTACTGTAGTGGATAAAAATTTTGTAACGGAAAAGCAATTTAAAAAATATAGCACCGCTACAAAAATGAGCTGCATGCAAACAGGTAAAGCTTCATCCTGCTGTGTAAAGGACGGAATTGCTACTGGCGAAAGGGTGTATCATGTTACTATTTAAATTTTTTATTTGCTTCTTCGCAACATATAGTTGCGAAGAAGTTTTTTAATTTTTATGCTATGATAAACTGGAGAATAATTTCCTCATTATCAGTAAATGTATTTTTTTTTATTTCCCTGAATGCACAACCTAAGCAAGGTCAGATGGCAGCAGAAATTGCATTGCCTTCAATTACCGGGGACACAATTCGTCTTTCTTCTTTGAAGGGCAAGGTTATACTGCTTGATTTCTGGGCATCCTGGTGCGGCCCCTGCCGGGTTGCAAATAAAGGCCTTGTAAAATTGTATGATAAATTCAAATCAAAAGGATTTGAAATTTACAGCGTTTCTCTTGATGATGAAAAGGAAAATTGGATTAAAGCAATAAAAAAAGATAAAATTACCTGGCAGCAGGTAATAGACCGTGGCGGTTGGGAAACACCAACTGCTGCCCAATGGAGAATTAATGCCCTGCCTACCTCATACCTGATAAATAAAGAGGGGCGATTAATAGCAATGGATCTTGAAGGCAAAGAATTGGAGAAGGCATTAAAAGAAATGCTGGATAAGTAAAAGAGTTTTCCCAAATGAAAAAAACGTTTTTATATATAGTGCTGCTTTTTTCTGTAGAACTTACCGCACAGGAATTGTATGTATTCACCGAGCCTGCTTCTAATATGCCGGCACATTCCATCAGCGCAAAGCTGACCGGCCATTTTGTTACAAAAGATAAAATTTATAAACGCCTTACGCAACGCTACATGCCGGAGCTAATGTTTGGTATAAGTAAAAAACTAATGATTCAC
>JAYVKT010000299.1:0-3645 GCA_043768195.1 Chitinophagaceae bacterium
CTTTTGTGTCAGGAGAAGTACGGCCATAGCGAATAGCAAACTCATCTTTTGGGGTAAACAGATAGCCACTTTGTAATAACAATCCCGTACCGCTATAAACAAAATTCACTTTAGAATTTGAGGGGTTAATACTCACACCATTCTTAGAGGTTCTTTTGTACAATTCCCCGGTAAAAGACCAGCCCTTCTTTTTCATTACAATATCAGTTCCGTAATAATGAATATCTGCCAGTTGATTATTGTACAAGTATTCTCCCAATGTTCCGGCTACCCGGCTTGTCCTGTTGTTGAAGCTATAAGAAAACCCAACTGATAGTTTGAATTTATCTTCAAAATAAATATCGGACTCTACATAATCACCATTGCTTTTAAATACACCAAAGGGTAATACTTCTGACCGCAGGGAGTAGCACAAACCATTTGTTTTATCAGAAGTAATTCTTCCCTCACCAGAGGTAATGGCTAATGTATTACTGATAACCGCTTTCTTATTTGTTTTTATGGTATTCGCAATCCAAAAACCTTTATCCCTATCTAAAGTAAATAAGGCATTGGTATTTGAACGGTCTGCAAATTGAAGGCTGCCGGAAGATGTTTGCCGTTGGCGGTTTCCCGGAAGTTTTGTTTGCCCAAAACCAAACCGCCAGTGTTTATTGGGCGAATAGTAAAGCATAGCATCCCGCAAAAAGAGATTGTTTTGAATCAACGAGTTGTCGGATGAAACATCCCGCTGAGAGAAACAAAGCTGGATGCGATAGGTAAATTTTTGATTTATCGCATTGCCGGAAAAATTGAGCCGCAACCGGCGGATAGAAAAATCAATAGTATTCTTATCACTTACCATGTCTTGCCGCACTTCTGCAAGGCTTTGTATACGGCCACCTATTCCAAGCGAAAAACTGCTGTCGCTGGATGAAAAAGTGATGGGTTTGCCGAAATGTGCATCTAAAAACCCGTTGTTGGGGTTATATTGACCAAAAGAAATAAGGGAAAAAAGACAGGAAAGACAGGTGAAAAGAGACTGGGCGAAAAGGTTTTTTACCAAAAACATGATTGCTGCTTAAAATTGCTGCAATATAAAGTCTTTGTTATTGAATTGTTACCCTAATTTTATTTCTATATTAATTAATTATTAATTCTCCATTCCCGGGCAAACCCCTTAATCTACCCCGGTAATTTCGTTAATTGTTCAGTCAAAAAATGGACATCATAAAAATTAAAAACCAATGGCACTACAATCTTTCCTGAAAATCTTCATGCCGAAGAACAGAATCTTTTATGAACTGTTTGAAAAGGTGGCTTACAATATAGAAATAATGGGTACGGTTCTCAAAGCTGTAGTAGCCGAACCCGATTTTGATAAAAGAGCTGCCCTCATCACCAAACTGGAAGACCTGGAACATGCCAACGATGAGTTGACGCATAACCTTTTTACCGAACTTGGTCGCAACTTTATAACTCCCTTCGACCGGGAAGATATTCACTACCTCGCTACTTCATTAGATGATATTGCAGACTATATCTACGCTGCAGGTAAGAAAATAAACTTCTACCGTGTCAACCCAAATGATACCGGCATGCAAAAATTTGCGGAGCTGATAGAACAAGGGGCAGCACAGGTAAAAATTGCTGTGGTAGAGTTAAGGGATATGAAAAATATGCGCAACATTACCGAGGCACTTGTAAAAATCAACAGTATCGAGAACCAGGCCGACGATGTTTTTGATTTTAGCATTGAAAAATTATTTGCTACCGAGCCTGATGCCAAGGAAGTAATTAAGAAAAGAGAAATTTACCAGGTAATGGAGATTGTAACGGATAAATGTGAAGATGCAAGTAATGTGATAGAATCTATCATTATTAAATATGCCTAAACCAATTAGCTAATTAGCCAATGTGATAATTTGCCAGTGAATTTCGCCTTTAAGGAAATTTCATCAGCATAGTTACACATCAGCACATCTGCACATTCTTATGACACCTTTTCTTATTACCATTATAGCATTGGCACTTATTTTCGACTACATCAATGGCTTTCATGATGCGGCTAACTCTATTGCCACTATTGTATCTACCAAAGTGCTTACACCTTTTCAGGCAGTACTGTGGGCTGCTTTGTTTAACTCCCTTGCCTTTTTTATTTTTAAGGATCATGGTGTGGCAGATACGGTAGCAAAAACAGTAAAGCCGGATTTAGTTCAGGGCAATATGATGGTTGTAATTTTTTCAGGATTAATAGCGGCTATTTGCTGGAACTTATTAACCTGGTGGTTTGGTATTCCATCTTCATCATCACACACATTGATAGGTGGATTTGCGGGTGCAGCAGTTGCAGCCGGCGGGTTTGGAGCAGTGAATTCCCCAATCATTCTTAAAACAGCCGCTTTTATATTCTTGGCCCCCATCGTCGGAATGATTATGGCATTTATAATGTCATTATGGTTCCTGAGTTCTTTCAAAAAAGGGTGGACCTCTAAAATATTCTCGATAGCCGTACTCATTTTTGTTGCGGTCTTTCTTTATAGCAGCCTTCAAACCGATCCGGCAAAGCTTAGATCTGAGTACGACTCCTATATTTTGAATGTCATCATGTTTTCCAAAAATTTTAAATGGATACTCCTGTCATTTATATTAGTAACGATGGCTTTATTTGCCTTGTACCTGAGCAACCTGAATGCCCACAGAGCCAATCAATGGTTTAAAAAATTACAGTTGATTTCATCCGCTGCATTCAGTATTGGTCATGGTGGTAATGATGCCCAAAAAGTAATGGGTATCATCACCGCAGCATTAATTGCCGGAGGAAATATTACAGAATTCAGCCAGATGCCCGGTTGGGTACCCATCGCCTGTTATGCAGCCATTGGCATAGGTACTATGAGTGGTGGCTGGAAGATTGTGAAAACAATGGGTACTAAAATCACCAAAGTAACACCCTTTGAAGGGGTTGCCGCAGAAACGGCCGGTGCTGTTACCCTATTTGTAACAGAGGCATTAAAAATTCCTGTTAGTACCACCCATACCATTACCGGAGCTATTATGG
This sequence comes from Chitinophagaceae bacterium, assembly GCA_043768195.1. Taxonomy (GTDB): domain Bacteria; phylum Bacteroidota; class Bacteroidia; order Chitinophagales; family Chitinophagaceae; genus JJ008. The sequence goes on from JAYVKT010000299.1 coordinate 3,044, forward strand.
GAGTTGGTGCTACTAAAAGACTCTCTGCCGTAAGATGGGGTGTTACGTTTAGTCTTGTATGGGCTTGGGTGCTTACTATTCCCATCAGTGGTTTACTTGCTGCTGGCATTTATTTTATCGCCAGCCAATTTTAATTTCTTACGATAGTTTATTAAAATAAAAATCCTGACTTTTGTCAGGATTTTTTATGAGTAAAATATTAGTAACAGGCGGCTGCGGCTACATCGGCTCTCACACTATCGTTGACCTTATCGAAAATGGTTATGATGTTATTTCAGTTGACAACAATTCCCGGTCTAATGATAATATGCTGAAAGGCATTGAACAGATAACAGGAAAAAAAGTAAAGAACTACAAGGTTGATCTCTGCAATTTCGACGATACGTTCGCTATTTTTCAGGAAAATGAAGATATCAGCGGCATTATTCATTTTGCAGCATATAAATCCGTCGGCGAATCTGTCAAAAAACCATTGATGTATTTTGAGAATAACCTTACTTCGTTAATCAACTTGTTGAAATGTGTACAGGAATTTCATACGCCGCATTTTGTTTTCTCTTCCTCTTGTTCAGTGTATGGCAACCCGGATGAAATTCCGGTAA
>JAYVKT010000300.1:0-4932 GCA_043768195.1 Chitinophagaceae bacterium
TATTAAAGCCCCATCGGGCAATGTTATTAAGTTAAGGAGTACAGGCAACTGCGGAGCAGTTGAATTTGATTAACCCCGGATGAAATCCGGGGGCAAAAGGTAGAATGTACAACAACCCCGGAGGGGTTGAATGTAAAAGATGGCTTAACTTAATGACAAAGCCCATCGGGGCGAAATAATTCACATGTCGCCCCGATGGGGCTTTGTGAACCTAATATGATTCGTTATTTCTACTAATATTTCGCCTCTACGAGGCTGAGGAAATTAACTCCGCCAACGGGTTATTCATTTTTAATTCTTAATTAATCTCTGCTCCCTTTCATATCGTCATTGCCCGCAAAAATCAGGTGCTGCTGAGTTTTCTCAACATAAGAGCTATTATAAATGGCCGGGAAATTTATCCCTTACTCAATACAAAACCAGTAGTGATACCGGTACAGGAAAATAATCCCAGGGTAGTTATCACAGACGGCTATCATATTACCACGCCATTGAAACTGGTTTATAAAGATCTGCACACTTATTGTTTTCATGTGGCTTGCGCCATCAGCGACAGGCAATTGCTTGCAGGGTTTATTGTGCTCACCGTTTTATATCTCTCAGGGCTTTACACAGGTCTGTTGGTATTAAAAGTATTTAGCTTTATACCTGTCATCTATTTGCTTCTCTTTTATTACCTGAACAGGAAAGAGTTTATTAAACTGGTGCCGGTACTGAACTAAACGGTACTATGTATTCACTGCGTCTCTGCGTGAAATGTATTTTGTATTCTTAGCGCCTTAGCGCCTTTGCGAGAAATGTATTTTGTATTCTTAGCACCTTTGCCTCTTAGCGTCTTTGCGAGAAATGTATTTGGCTGTTTAATGCACAGCATCCTGCGGATAACTCACACCGGGGTAACAGTAACCGGGCCATCCGGTAGGGCTGTTTCTGAAAAATTGTTTAGCATATCAATATCAATTACTGTTTTTGATTTGTCATCGTTGGGATGATACATCATATTAAACCTTGCTCCCCAAACAATTTCGTTGCTGATATACGAAGTCCTTGACACCACATTGTTAGAAAAAACTTCATCGAATGCTTTTACAAAAACCATTATTTCAATATCTGCTGCTGCAATGTCTTCTTTGGTCAGGCCATAAAAGGGGCTGGCATCTGTTATGGGGTGAACGATGGTCCAGCTTAATGCCAGAGCATTTATTTTTGAAATTTCAAGGTCAAGATTGAAAAACTTATCAGACTGTTTCCCGTTTTCATCAGCCGTAGTAATAACCATGGTAAGTTTTACTTCTGCTTCCGAAAGGTTATTGTTTTTAAAAGGCACCAACCGGAACATAAAAGCCCTGCCATCTCTGTAAGGTGCTATCAATGCGTTTTTGCTATAGCTGAGAAAGGCCTGCGGCCTGGAAAAACGACCGTAAAACAAACCAGTGGCAATAGCAAAACTCAACAAGCCAAGAAAAGCTTCAAACGTAGAAACAGCACTGGCCATAAAACCTGTTGGGCTGATGCGGCCATAACCTACTGTAGTAAATGTTTGTGCACTGAAAAAGAAAACTTCAGTAAAATTTTTCAAGGGAGAACCTGTGTTTACCCCGGCCAGGTGGTTAATGCCAATCAGGTAATAGATGCCCGCAAAAATCAGGTTAATGGATATATAAATAATAAAAAGAAGGAATAAGAATTTTCCCCGCTTCATGCCAAGCATGGTGTGATACCAACTGTAGCGGTTTAATATGCCAACACCCCGTTTTATTACATTGGCCTTTCCATCTTTGTTTACAAAACGGCCACCGGTGCTGGTGCTGTTGGTGCCAAAGCCGGATGCATTATCTGTTCGTAAGTTTCGTAGCCTTTTAAGCAGTGCCATAGTCAAATGTATAATTAATTTGATTTATACTTTGTTCACACCACTAGCTGGTTTATTTTAGCTGCAAATGTCACGAAATAAAATACTTTGGTTAGCCAGCTGGTACCCCAACAAACTTGCACCTTTTAATGGCGATTTTATTAAACGCCATGCAGAAGCTGTAAGCCTTTATGAAGATGTGCAATTGATATATGTCATCCGTGATGCAAAAGGGGAGATTACAAAAAATATCCATATTGAAGAAACAGTAAACAAAGGGTTAGCGGAAAAAATAATTTATTATTACAGCTTTTCAGTCGGGCTTTCAATAATTGATAAGTTTTTTTCGGAATTAAAATACAGGAAACTATTTAAACAAGCGGTGATTGATTATACAGAGCAATCCGGAATGCCTGCATTGGTTCATGTTCATGTATGTATGAAGGCTGGAATCATTGCCCGTTGGTGGAAGAAAAAAAGAAAGGTTCCCTATATTATTTCTGAACATTGGACAGGCTTCTTACCCGAGGCAGACGATGCGATAAGCGATAAGTCATTTTACTTTCGGTCGTTATGGAAAAAAATTATAACCGGAGCCAGTGCTTTTAGTACTGTTTCTGCTTACCTGTCAAATGCCATTAAGAAACAGTTTGATTTACCAATTGTTTCTGTAATCCCTAATGTAGTCAATACATCCATATTTTACCCACCAACTGTCAGTACAACTTATCTGAGGTTTATTCATATATCCAGCCTGGAAAGTTTTAAAAACCCAACTGCTATTATTATGGCTTTGGCCATAGTAATCAGAGTGTATCCATCTGCTGTACTTGATGTTTTCGGCCCTGACGATAAACATCTCAAGGCACTTGCATATAAAATGGGGGTAGAAAAAAATATTTATTTCCATACTGAAATACCTCAGCTTCAGCTTGCAGAGTATATGCGGCAATCAATGGCTCTTATTTTATATTCGAAGTATGAAACTTTTGGCTGTGTGATTGCAGAAGCCAATGCCTGTGGCATTCCTGTAATTGTAAGTGATATCCCTGTTTTTCATGAAACAGTGATGGAAGGCATAAATGGAATTTTTGCCAAAGCAAATGATCCACAAGTACTCGCAGCCAGGATGATTGAAATAATAAAGGACCGGGCATCATTTAACACGGAAAATATTATTGCACAAAGTTCAAGATATAGCTATGAAAAAGTAGGAAAGCAATTCAGTGATTGGTACGGCGAGATACTTTCAAAAATTTAATTGGTTCTCAACTTTTCTATCAGTGCTATATATTCTTTCATCGCCTCATCCTTAGCTTTTCCTTTCAATTCTGCCCATGCTTCATACTTGGCTTTGCCTACAAAGTCAAAAGGATTAGAAGGCGGGTCGGTGTTTACATCACCCATGCTGCCTTGTTTATAAAGTGAGTAGAGTTGAAGCAGGGTGTCATTACTCGGTTTTTCAGATAAATTTTTGCTATCTGCAGCGGCTTGTTCAAATTGTTCTTTTAAATCCATTTGCTATATTTTTTTGTAAAATGTAAAAGATTGTCTTCTTAAGTTAATTACATCCTGTAAAATAAAATTCAGATATTACTTTGTTCTTGCATTATCTATAAAAATATTTTGTACCTGCCGTTTGTCATTAATAGTGCTGTAAAATTCTTCCAGATAGCTAATCAATTCCTTTTTGTTTCTGGATTGAAGGAGTGCAAAATTATTTATCAGCGAAAAGATACTTTCTTTTTTACTTCTGAAAATATCAAAGGTTAACTGCAATTCATCCATTGCTCTCGGAAAACCCCTGTATGCTCTTTCTTTCACCGTTTCTGTACCGAGCAATTCATTGGGGGTGGCGTAGCTGGCATTTACAAACCCCGAGTGATCAAAATCATATGGCACCGCATAAGGTAGTGCGGCAGCATTAAATTTATCATAGATAAGCCTGATGTTATGGTTGGCTGGCACTGACCAGTCCCCATTGCTTATCAAATATTCAAAAACGGCCACTTTCGTCATTAATGCCCGGTCTGTACTTTCTGTCAGGTATTGTGCTTTAGGTTTCTTAATGCAATTATTTCTGATGGCCATGTCTTTATCATCTTCAATCAGAAAAGCATATTGAGAAAACGATCTCACCTTGCCCCTGCTATCACGATAGTTTACCTTTACTAACCGCACCCGGAAACTTTTATCCTCAAGCAGGTTATAGATTTTATAAATCAGGTATTCTTTCAGTAGTAATTGTTCGTCGTTGCCATTGGTGCCGCAGCCAATTACTAATTTTAGCTTGCCCAGCGGCGAAAGTCTTGGAGAACCCGCATTGCTAAAGTCCATCATTATCGGGGGAATATTACAATATTCCCGTCTGAAATGCCCCCGGGGTGCTACTTTAACGGGTTCTTCAATGAGTGAACTGTCCGGGAAGCGAAGACTAACTGTAGCTTCCTGAAACATGTCTTCGCCTTTTTCTTTTTGCATCTGGGCAATATCTGTAGTCAGTGTCATGTCAATAATCCCTTCCTCTGCAAAAAATTTTACACTATCAATTTTTTGTGCCTGCGAAACAGTAAGGCTTAGAGAAGCTAATACTAACAGCAGGGTTTTTATTTTTTTCATATCAAGGTGGTTGACAAGGTTAAGCAGATGCAGAAAATTACAAAAGATTATGCAAACTATTTAGGGTTACTATTTTATTACCTCTGTTATCACTTGCCCTATATTGCCGTTTGGTGCCTGTATGTGCAACAAGGCGGCAATAGTCGGTGCTATATCACTCATATACGTTTCCCGGTTTGTCTTTCCCGGTTTAATGCCCCATCCATACCATAGCAATGGGATATGGGTATCATAAGGGTTCCATAAGCCATGCGTAGTGCCGGTATTGCTCCAGGCATCTATATAATTTGGTTTGAGTATGAACTGTATATCACCGCTTCTTTTTTTATAATATCCATTATTCAGCATCTTTCTCAGCGTAGCGGGAAGTGGTACTTCATTTAATTCTTCTAATGGAAATACCCTTGCAATAGCAGAGTCTTTTCCGAGATAGTCAACTACCCAGTTAATTATTTTTTTAG
>JAYVKT010000301.1:0-8364 GCA_043768195.1 Chitinophagaceae bacterium
CAATTTTTTTTGCCAGTTTATGGTCTTTTTCGGTAACAATATCCCCGGCATCATGTGTGCTTAACCATATTTCAACTGTATTATAAACATTCGTCCAAAGCGGATGGTGATCCATCTTTTCCGCTTCTATCGCCACCCTCGTCATAAAGGCAAAAGCCTCGCTAAAGTTTTTAAACTGAAATTTTTTATAGAGTTTGTTATCTTTTTCTTCCCAGCCCCCAACCCCTAAAGGGGAGATATTAACAGTCTTCATATTTGTATAGTTGTTTAGAAAACTAAATGTTCCTTGTTTTTAATTTTTTCATTGGTCAGCTCCAGCACCAGTTGCACACTGCTAATTGCCCTGATGGTCTGGATGGTTTCCTGTAAAGATCCATCGCTTACTTCATCCCCCTTCATCAGCCACAGAAAATCGAGGTGTTTGAATTCCGGTAATAAATATTCTCCGTCAAACTGGTTGTTGTACACATAATGCGACAATACCCTTGTTGGTTCATTATATTCATATACACCAAAGAAATACCATCGCTTCTTTTTTAAGAGTTTTATTTCAATATCATTGTTAATCCTGAAATCGAGGCCAATGTTGGTATTGAGGTGCCAGCAAAACTGGTAATCCTTTATCGGAGCCATTACACCCAGCAGGCGGCTGTCAGAAAAAAAATCTTCTGTAAGCTCCTTATTATTCAGAACGAGTTTGGTGCTGCGATCCGGCATAGTTTAAAATTCTTAGTCTGGCTCTTTGCCAGGCTCAAAAATCTTTACAAAATACAAATTAAAATTCAACCGTTGCTTCCAGAGTTTCATTACCCCTTTTGAATTTCACTTTCGCCTTCTCTCCTTTTTTGAATTTGCCGAGTGACTGCATGTAGTTTTCCAACGAAGAAATAGTATTGTCGCCTAACTGAATGATAACGTCACCGGCTTTTATTCCAGCTTTTTGTGCTGGCTTGCCATCGGTTACCCCATCAGCCCTTACGCCGGTGCCGGAGTAGGTATAGTCTGGCATAATACCCATAGAAACACTGAATCTTGCATTGGTAGAAGTTTGTGTTTCTCTTGTTTTCAGAAAAGGAAGTTTGCCTTTGGCGTTTACTGATTCTATCAGATTATATATATGTTCAATGATTACTTGTTCCCCGGCGTAGTTTACTTTATCTGCATCATCTGATGGTTTGTGATAATCTGTATGCAAGCCGGTGAAATAAAATAATACCGGAATATCTTTTCTATAAAAAGAAGTGTGGTCGCTGGGGCCAGTGCCGCTGCTGTCGTATTTATAATTTAGCGGATTCATTTTTATATGCGGTATCGCTTTGGGCATATAAAAGTCTGCCCAGACTGGGGATGTACCATAACCGCCAACAGTTAACACCTTAGAACTATCATTCAGCCTGCCCACCATGTCCATATTAATCATATAGTTCACGGACTTTAAATCAATAGTTGGGTGTTCGGTAAAATATTTTGAACCATATAACCCCAACTCTTCACCGGAGAAAGCAATGAATAGATAGTTATTATTGGTGGCTTTGGAGGTTTTTAATTTTCTTGCCAGTTCAATTAATGCTGCGGTACCGCTGGCATTATCATCAGCACCATTATGAATATTTTTTTCGCCGGTTCTTATCATTGAGTTCCCATCTTCACCATAGCCCAGATGGTCATAATGGGCTCCTACTATTACAGTTGTAGCCGCCCTGTTATCTATATAGCCAATTACATTTCTGCCAACCCTGTTTTTTTCGCTGATGGATGTTCTGAGTTTGATGTTCAGCGTTGCCATTTTATCAGCGAAATATTTTTTAGCCGCTTCTTTAGATACATACACAGCAGGAATCGACAGTTTTTCTGATTTGTCTTTTGGGTCAAAGGCCAGCTTATCATCAATGGTGGAGGTGTTATAAAAAATCATAGCAACAGATCCCCTGTCATTGATGCCTTTGTAATTGGTGCGGATATAATCCACCAAATCAAAATGAGGATTACTTTTATTTTCTTCCAGTATCTCTTTTAAATCGAAAAACCAGGGCATACCTACTTCCTGCAAAGCAATGGATGGTAATGCTTCCATATTTTGGTCAGGGCTGAAGGGAAACAGGAAAAAATCTTTTCCGGTTTCCAGTTTGTTTCCATTTATTATAAATTCTGTAACGGCATCCATTTGTTTACCATCGTTCACCAAAAATTCTTGCGGATAGTATTCAGTTCCTTTTGGCGCCAACCCGATTTCTTTGAACTGGCTGATGATATATTGCATGGCAAGTTCTTCGCCAGCTGTTCCGGTTCTTCTTCCTTCCAGCTTATCGTCGGCGAGGTATTGAATGTGGGCTTTAATTTTGTCTGCGGTTTCTGTATCAGGCCTCGCAATATTCTTAGGGGCAGAACAAGCAGAGAAAAGTACTATTATTAAAAATGCTTTTGAAAAAATGTAATACATAAGTAGTTATTGTAGGGGCAAAGGTATGTGGTGTCCACACCTGCCTGACTACTTTTATTGTAAAATTTTATTGCGGGATTAGGAGGAAAACAACTTGAAATTTTCAACACAAAGACACGGAGGCCACTATGCTACAAAGAGAGCCTCTGTGTAACTCCAATTCTCTGTATCTCTGTGTTGAAAATGCTGATACTTCGTCAAGCTCAGTAGCGAACAGAACCCTGAAGAGTGATTATTCTTTCTTTTCCCCAAAAAGAAAGAATAACAGAACTAAGTTCGCAACAGACGATGCCCAAAGAACGGGACGCTGGCTAACAAATCTTCTTCCCGATACAGTGGCCCAAAAATCGCAATTCGTAAGGCTGTTTGCCTTTACCCTTTTACATTTGTAAGGTAAGGGGTGGCACGGTTTAGAACCGTGCCACCCCTTACACACTTGGATTGAAAAACAACAAACTTCATATCGCTTTGGTGGGTAATCCCAACAGTGGAAAGAGTTCCCTTTTTAACTGCCTGACGGGCCTGAACCAGCAAGTAGGCAATTTTCCAGGGGTTACAGTTGAAAAAAAAATCGGAACCACTGACTTAACCGCATCTGTTAATGCAGAAGTAATTGACCTGCCGGGAACTTATAGCCTATACCCCCGCCGGGAAGATGAATGGGTGAGCTATAAAGTGCTGCTTGATCAGGATAAAGAGTTGAAAGCAGATGTAATAGTAGTAGTAGCTGACGCCAGCAACCTAAAACGTAACCTTCTTTTCTGCACCCAGATTATTGACCTGAAAGTGCCGGTGGTAATTGCCCTGACGATGATGGACATGGCCAAGCGAAAAGGAATTAAGATTGATATCGCTGCATTAGAAAGGGAATTGGGTGTGCCGGTGATTGCAGTAAACCCAAGAAAGAACAAAGGCATTCCACAATTGAAAAAAGCGATTGAACAAACGGCACAGCATTTATATCATTCGCCGGTCAGGGATTTTATTGATAACAAAGCATTGGCCAGCGATGCTATTGAAGACATAAAGAATGCTTTTCCGGCGTTTAGTGATTATACAGCTATTCATTACCTGATTAATCATGAATCCTTTGACCTGCCTGCAAGAGATCAGGGGATAATTAAAAAAATAGAACTTAATAATCTTTTTAATCCTACGAAAACACAGGCAGAAGAAATTTTGCAACGCTACAGCCGCATCCGGCACATTATGCAACAGACGGTGTCGGAACCTGACCCATTACAAAAATCATTGTTCACTGAAAAACTGGATAACCATTTGCTGCACCGGGTTTGGGGCTATGTTATTTTGATTGGCGTTTTATTTTTGCTATTTCAAAGTGTATTCTGGGTGGCGCAGTTCCCTATGGATTGGATAGAGCTGGGCTTTGCCAAACTAAGCCAGGGACTTTCATCTTCATTGCCCGATAACCGCTGGACAGATTTATTAATAAATGGAGTAATTGCAGGCATTGGCGGCATTCTGATTTTTGTGCCACAGATAATGATATTGTTTGGACTGATAACCTTGCTGGAAGATACCGGCTACATGGCTCGCATCAGTTTTCTTTCTGATAGATTGATGCGAAGTGTGGGGCTGAATGGTAAAAGTGTGATGCCGATGATAAGTGGTTTTGCCTGCGCCGTGCCTGCCATTATGAGTGCAAGAAATATTGAGAATAAAAAAGAACGGCTGCTTACGATATTGATTACGCCATTGATGAGCTGCTCTGCAAGGCTTCCGGTTTATACGATTTTGATAGGGCTGGTAATTCCTAAAACATATTTACTTGGCTTTTTAGGAGTGCAGGGTTTGGTGATGATGGGTTTGTACCTACTCGGTTTGGTAATGGCATTGATAGTATCGTATGTAGCCAAATGGTTTATCAAAATAAATGAGAAAAGTTTTTTCATTTTGGAGTTGCCAACTTACCGTTCGCCGAGGTGGGGCAATGTATTGCCGACGATGATTAGCAAGGCAAGGATATTTGTGATGGATGCAGGTAAGGTGATAATGATAATCAGCCTGGTGCTGTGGGCATTGTGTTCATTTGGACCGGGCAACAAAATGCAGCAAATCAGAGAAAAGTATGAATATGTAAAGTCGCTGCCGGAAACAGAACAGGATTTGGCAGATAAAGTTTTTAAAACAGCCTTGCTGGAAAATTCTTATGCCGGCATCCTGGGAAAAACAATTGAACCGGCAATCACACCATTGGGTTATGATTGGAAAATCGGTATTGCTTTGATTACATCTTTTGCAGCCAGAGAAGTTTTTGTAGGAACAATGGCCACTATCTATAGTGTGGGTGATGATGACAACGGAAGTTTATTACTGAAAGAAAAAATGAAAGCTGCTGTAAAGCCCGATGGAAAACCGGTATTTAATTTGGCTTCCGGCTTATCGCTAATGATATTTTATGTTTTTGCGATGCAGTGTATGAGTACATTAGCCGTAGTGAAGAGGGAAACGAAAAGCTGGAAATGGCCGGTGATACAGTTGATTTATATGACGGGGTTGGCTTATTTGATGAGCTGGGTGGTTTATCAGTTGTTTAAGTAATTTTATTTTGTAGCAGGCTCCCACTTATCTTTCGGTTCAAAATAATTCCAGAGCAGTTTTGAAATTTTTCTTGTTAGTTCCCATGCTTCGTTGTTATCTCCCCAACCAACATCTTTATTGTTTTTGGTAAATATCGAAAATATATAAGGATTGTGTACCGCATTAGCCAGCAACACTTCACTTCTTGATGCATTTACTGCCCCGTTTTTGCAAAACACTTCAATAGAAGGTGGTATTTGCGACAATGCTTCTGCATCCCAAAAATTTCGTCCCATTATCCTCAACATTTTTTCACTTATTGCCGGTGAAATAACCTGGTAATTGTAAAGCATCTCAAAGAGTTTCGCCATTTCAGAAGGAGTGGTTTGTCCCCATCCGTATTGTGTTCGGTTATTTTCTCTACCAGGTGTTCTGGAATTCACCTTTGTATTTTTCAATCCGAGGCTATCCAATATTTCATTTATTCTTGTTCCTTTTCCGCCCAAGCTTTGCAACCAGAGGCTGGCAGTGTTGTCACTGGTAGTCATCATCAGCATAACAACTTTTTTTAAGGCTATTTTTTCATTGTCTTTAAAAGAACCCAATATATCTTCTCCTTCATACAGCAAAGAATCCTTATAAATAATTTCCTGGTCGTATTGTAATTCCCCTTTTTGTATTTTATCCATTATGCCCAGCAGTATCGGCACTTTTACAATGCTTGCTGTTGGAAAAACGGTGTCGGCATTGATAGCAACAGTTTTGCCCGTTCTTAAATTCTTTACATAAATACCTATGTCGCCGTTGAAGCTCTTAATGGCCTCTTCTAATTTTGTTTGTAGTCGCCTGTCCGCCTTCTGCGAAAAACAAAATCCAAAACAAAAAATAGCAACCAGTGTTAATACAAATCGTTTCATAAAAATTTAAAATCCTTTTTTTCCTGAATTAGTTTGCGGGGCTGCTTGTATGTTCATATAATCAAATACAAGGTTGCAAAATGCTTTTACACCGGTTTTCATTCCGCTTTCATCAATCCTGAAATCTGGTGTGTGGTGTGGAAATTCTTTTTGAGGGTCTGTTCCTTTTGTCATGCCTCCGATAAAAAAGAAAATAGATGGTACCTTTTCTGCAAAAAAGGAAAAGTCTTCGGCACCGGTAACCGCCTCTGATTCTGCTACATTATCCGCTCCTGCTGCCTTAAAAAAACTGGGAATCATCTTCTTTGTAAGTTCGGGATTATTATAAGTGACCAATGTTTTTTTATCAATCGAAGTTTCAGCAGTTGCACCAGATGCTTCAGCAATTTTTGATGCCGTTAGTTTTATTTTTTCATGAATGATGCGTTGCATCCCTGTATCCAATGTTCGGATGGTACCCAACATATTTACTTCCTCTGGAATAATATTGGATCTTACGCCTCCATTAATTACACTGACAGAAATAACGGCTGCATTTTTTGTAAGCTCCGTTTGACGGCTTATGATTGTTTGCAGACCATTTACGATTTGTGCCGACACCACCACCGGGTCAATACCTGCCCATGGCTGAGAGCCATGTGTTTGTTTTCCTTTTACTTTTATTTTAAACCAGTCCGATGCAGCCATAATCCCGCCGCTGCGGTATTTTATTTTCCCAACTTCTGTTTGCGAGTTGATATGCAGCCCAAACATTACATCTACTTTAGGGTTTTCCAACGCCCCTTCTTTTATCATCAGTGGTGCGCCACCTTCTTCACCTTCAGGCGGGCCTTCTTCGGCAGGTTGAAAAATAAATTTTACCGTTCCTCTCAGCTCATTTTTCATGCCCGTCAATATTTCAGCCACACTCATCAGTATGGCCACATGTGTATCATGTCCGCAGGCATGCATCACCCCCACATCCTGTCCATTATAGGTTGACTTTACCTTAGAAGCAAAGGGCAAGTCCACCCTTTCCACTACCGGCAGCGCATCCATATCAGCCCGAAGAGCAATGCAGGGGCCGGGCTTGGCTCCTTTTAAAACACCAACCACTCCTGTTTTACCAACGTTTTCTCTGACTTCAATTCCCAATGATTTTAAATGTTCAGCAATCAATTTAGCCGTCCTGAATTCATTATTTCCCAGTTCCGGGTGTTCGTGCAGGTCTCTTCGCCATGCAATACATTTACTTTCTATTTTATCTGCCGCTGTATTGATTTTGGCGGTAAAATCATTTGTAGTTTTCTGTGCAAAAACCAGTGCAGGCAGCAATAAAATAATTACAGTTAGTATTGGTCGCATCCTTTTTAAATTTTCCTGAATTTACTATAAATGTTCTTTACATCAGCCCGTTCATTTCAGGTGACTGAATTTATTTATATTTAAACCTCAATGCTACTGCGCCATATTCCATTTCTGAAGGCTGTTTTTTTACACAGCGTTACTGCTTTTGGCGGACCGCAGGCTCATATAGGGATGATGATGAAGACTTTTGTTCAAAAAACACCTTATGTTACCCAGCAGGAATTGATGGAATACAACGCATTTTGCCAATTGCTTCCAGGTGCTTCTTCTACACAAACATTGACTTTAATTGGTTATAAGAGAGGCGGTGTGCCGCTGGCTGTTTTAACGCTGATTATCTGGATTCTTCCGGCGAGTATATTAATGGGGGCTCTTTCTTTTCTGTTGCCTTATATTGACCAACGTCATTTAGGAACAAATGTGTTCAAATTTATTGCGCCGATGGCTGTCGGGTTTTTGGCCTATGCAGCTTTTATGGCATTTCCGTTAGCAATAAAAAATACTATTACCTGGGTCATTATGGTAATAAGCGTTGTTGCTACTTATTTTCTCTTTGGCCAGCCCTGGGTTATTCCAACATTAATAATTGCCGGGGGAATTAGCACTAACCTCAGCCGTAAACGTATTCCACAGTTAGAACAAAAGCCAAGAAAAATAAGGTGGTGGAATTTCTGGCTCTTTGGTATCATCTTCATTGCAGCTGGTATTGTGAGTGAAATGGCAAGAAAAAATGAATGGCCGGATAGGAAACCGATTAATCTGTTTGAAAATACCTACCGGATGGGAAGTCTTGTTTTTGGTGGTGGCCAGGTATTAATGCCTATGATGTATGAGCAATGGAGTGTAAGACCCGAAGCAAAAGCTATTAAAGAAAGAAACCCCAATGTGGTACAGATTGATGAAAAAGATATGTACACGGCCATGGGAATAGTAAGAGCTTTACCCGGACCTGTATTTTCCATTGCTTCTTTTGCAGGTGGCACCGCATTAAAAGATATGGGAAAAGAGATGCAGATAATTGGCTGTCTGATTGGAATGGTTGCTATTTTTCTTCCCAGTGCTTTGTTGGTATTGTTCTTCTTTCCTATCTGGAATAATATGAGAAAGTATGCAGCTGTT
>JAYVKT010000302.1:0-2027 GCA_043768195.1 Chitinophagaceae bacterium
TTATTGCCAAAAGTGTATTCAATTTTATTGCGATAGTATTTTGTTTCGGCCGCACCCAGTATTGGTTGAAATGGTGGTAAGGCTACTTTTCCGATCCGCTTCAACGTTTCTTCCACCTGCCGGTGTTTGTATTGCAATTGTTTTTCGTATGGCAACATCTGCCATTGGCAACCGCCACACACACCGAAATGAGAGCAGAAAGGCTGTACCCTGTCAGCAGAAAAAGAATGTACCTGTACCGGCACCCCTTCTGCCCAGTCTTTTTTATTTTTCAGCAGCCGCACATCTACCACATCACCCGGCACCACATTTTCAATAAAAATTACTTTGCCATCCACCCGGGCCAGCGACTTGCCTTCGGCGGCATAATCCTCCACCAGCAATTTTTCCAGCACTATATTTTTCTTTTTTTTTCTCACGGCGCAAATGTATTGTTTAAAAGTTTAAGGTCTAATAGTTTACCGTTGCTGTGCCTGTAATAATTCCCTTATGATAAACCCCGGTTTAATCCCCGGTAATGACAACCATTCGCCACCAAAAACGGTCTTTGCCCTTTAAAACCTTAGACTTCAAACTTTTAAACCTTCAACTTATCTTTGACGACTTATTCTGAACTATGAAACAATTTTTATTAGCACTGTCTTTGGTATGGGCTGCCGGGGTTGTTGCCCAAGACCCGTCCGACCAGGCCATCCGGGCAGGTGGTTATGAAATCAACGTAACTTTTAAGCCCTTCAAAAAACAGTACGTCTATCTTGGCCATTATTTTGGAAAAACATACCCTATTATTGATTCAGCCATGCTGAATGATAAAAGCGAAGCTGTTTTTAAAGGCGATAAAAAACTGCAAGGTGGCATTTACCTGATTGGCTATCCCAACAAAGCCGGTTTTTTTGAAATACTGATTGACAAGCAACAACATTTTTCTGTACTTGCCGATACCGCTACATTAAAAAAAGGGGTACAATTTGTTAATTCACCCGACAACGAAATCTTTATCAGCTATCAGCAATACATGGCGGCAAAAGGAAAAGACATTACTGCCGCACAACAACAGTTGAAAGCAGCTACTAATAAAAGTGATTCGGCCAAATGGACGGAAAAATTAGAAAAGCTGGATAAAGAAATAGCCGAATACCGTGCAGATCTTATAAAAAAAAATCCTGAAAATATATTAAGCGCCTTGCTGGTTACGATGAGAGAGCCGCAACTTACCGGCCGGTTAAAAGAACCTAAAACAAAAACTGACTCATTGGATGCTTATAATTTTTACAAAGGGCATTATTGGGACGGTGTTAATTTTTGGGATGGCCGTTTAGCTTACACTACTTTCTTTGAGGATAAAATTGACAAGTATTTTGCCCAATTAGTAACCCCGCACCCCGATTCTGTAATTAATGAAATAGATCGGATGCTGGGCCCTGCCAGCATCAATGCAGAAATGCAACGGTTCCTGCTGGTAAAATTTGTAAACCGTTATCTGGTGCAGAAATACATGTGGGAAGATGCTGTTTTCGTTCACCTGTTTGAAAAATATTTTGCACAAAAAGAATATACCTGGCTTAATGCACAGGGTCGCAAAACAATTACCGACAGATCATATAGCTTAATGGCCAACATTATGGGAACCCCGGCAGCAGACATTGAACTGCCAGACAGTACCGGCCAAATTAAATCTCTTTATAACAATACTGCCCCTTACACCGTTGTTGCCTTTTGGGATGTTACCTGCGGCCATTGTAAAGAAGTACTGCCTAAGTTAGATTCCTTTTACCGGGCCAAATGGAAAGCAGCCGGATTAAACATTTATGCCGTATCCAAAGAAACAGACGGCAGTAAAAAAGACTGGCACAATTTTATTACTGAGCAAAAGCTCAGTGGCTGGACCCATGTTTATTATTCCAAAGCAGATGATAAAGTAAGAATTGATGCCGGCATCCCGGGCTATTCCCAGTTATATGATGTGCAGACATTCCCTACATTATATTTGCTGGATAAAGACAAAAGGATAATTGCTAAAAAACTAA
>JAYVKT010000303.1:0-9439 GCA_043768195.1 Chitinophagaceae bacterium
TAACATGCTTATTTCTTTTTCTTAGGTGCCCTTCTGATCGGCTTGCCATATTTTTTCATCATCCTGTCCTTGTGCCGCACAATAAAATTTACCTTACTGTTCTTCGCTGACTTTTCATGAAAAGCCGGCCCCGCATCATCTTTCTTTTTCGGTTTTATCGCATCGGTCTTCATAAATATTTTTGGCTTCTCATCTTCTGTCAGTTCAGCAGCGATAATAAGGTGTGGAGGCAATGGTGAAACCGGTACTTCATATTTCATCAGTGTTTCAATAGCAGCAAGCAACGGTTTTTCTTTTTCTGTAATAAAAGTAATCGCAATTCCTTTTTTATCGGCACGGCCTGTTCTGCCAATGCGGTGGATATAATTCTCCGGTACATCCGGCACATCAAAATTGATAACATGTGATACTTCTGCTACATCAATTCCTCTTGCTACAATGTCAGTAGCAATGATAAACCGGAAAACACCATCTTTAAATTGCTTCACGGTATTAAACCGGTGGTTCTGTTCTTTATTCGAATGTATTACACCAACCGTACCCGGAAATTTTGGTTCTAATTGTTCATACAATTGGTCGGCTAATTGTTTGGTAGCAGCAAACACCAGCACTTTGGTCATTGTTTCATCTTCCGTTAATAATAATTCCAGCAAGTTTGCTTTTGTATAGAAATTGGAAACTTCATAGCCGGTTTGTAAAATATTTTCTAATGGTGTGCCGGTCGGTGCTGCTTCCACCCTTACCGGGTCATTAAAATATACATCAATAAGAGCTTCCACATCTTCGGTAATGGTGGCAGAGAACATCAGGTTCTGCCGTTTGGGTGGTAAAAAGTCAAGTATGTTTTTTAATTGGGTACGAAAGCCGAGGTTCAGCATTTCATCCACTTCGTCAATCACCAATTTTTTAATGGTCTTTGTTTTAAAAGCACCGTTCATGGCAAGGTCATAAAAACGTCCCGGTGTGGCCACCAGCACATCCACTCCTTTCATTACTTCAATTTGTTGTGTGTTGATATTTACCCCACCATACACCCCAACGGCAATCAGGCTCATATACGGTGTTAATAATTTTATGTTTTCCAC
Organism: Chitinophagaceae bacterium; assembly: GCA_043768195.1. Classification (GTDB taxonomy): domain Bacteria; phylum Bacteroidota; class Bacteroidia; order Chitinophagales; family Chitinophagaceae; genus JJ008. The sequence goes on from JAYVKT010000303.1 coordinate 1,086, forward strand.
TACCTGTGCCACCAACTCCCTTGTAGGCACAAGAATAAATATTTGCGGCGATTTAATTTTGTCTTTTGAGAATACCCATTGTCGCAGGCAGGGTAATAAATAGGCAAATGTTTTACCCGTGCCGGTTTGTGCAATGCCGCACACATCTCTACCCGACATTACTACCGAAAAGACATTCCGCTGAATAGTAGTGGGAGTGGTAAGACCCAAATCATCCAAGGCGTTCAGCAGCGGGGTGTTTAAATTTAAATCAGCAAATGTCATGGTGTTAACAATAAAGCGTAAAAGTAGCGGTAAATTAACTGGCAAGCTTTTCCTTCGCAGATGTTCTTAAATAAAGAATGCCCCAATCAGTAAAATACCAACCGGGGCATTAGATTTTTTTGTTGTGACCAGGTTAAAGCCTGGATTATTTCCAGGCTTTTCTTTCTATGTTATAATATTATTAATCGAATCATTCCCTGATTTTTTTCATCATTTCACTTTTGAAATAGTGAGTGGTGACACTACCTCTACATTAAATACATCTGTTAAGCATCCGGCACTATCAGTAACAGTATAAGTTGTATTAACTACGGGGTTAACTGTAATTGATTGTGTAGTTGCCCCTGTTGACCAACTATAATTTCCAATCCACGATGCAGTAAGTATTGCACTGTTACCTGAGGTAATGCTTATATTGTTTGTTTTGTTTACATTTTTCATGATGGTGAAATTATCCCGTATCACACCATCGGCACCCACCCATTTTGCTGCAAGCCGGTTGTTCTCCACTTCAAAATAAAGTGTGCCACCATTTGTTGTATTGGAATAATACATAGCATTATGCGGATAGCCGCTGGAAGTGCCGCCTAATTGACCGGCAGAACCAACTATTGCATAAACAATACCATTGCGGACATCGGCTGCATTTTTTACATACGTACAGGAATTAGTGCTTCCATCATATTTTGCACTGGAAGAACTAAGGGCATGTGCGGCCAGGCTAAATGTATTTGCTAATCCATAATGGCCATTCATCAGGTAGCTTCTTTCGTAGCCATGACTGTGTCCGTTTAAAACGAGATCAACTTTATACCGTTCTAAAATTGGTACAAGCCGTTGCCGCATGTTTATTAACTCTGATTCAGTGTCACTGTTATGCGAAGCTTTGGTGTAAGGTGGATGATGAAAATACACAATTGTCCAGGGCTGTGTGTTTGCTGCCAGGTCTTGTTTTAACCAAACGGCCTGTGGCCCCAACGTATCATATAACCGGGTGCTGCCTGTTTCCCATCCATAAGAATCCAATGCTACAAAATGTACATTGCCGTAATCATAAGAGTAAAATGCTTCTGTATTTGAGGCCACACCACCAGCCTCACCATTGGATGGTAACGTAAACATATCATAATAAGGAATTAAATGGTCCGCCTGCCGGGCAGCACTTTGTGCATAATCATGATTGCCCGGTGCAGGCCACAGCACATGGTTTTTTGTTAAACTCCCCTGGTAAATATTAAAGAAATTGGTTTGAAACTCTGCGTCCAGCCCATTGCTATATGCGTTATCACCCAACAGTATCCATGCATCGGTATAATTGGAACCGTTAAATGCCAGCCAGGCGTTTCTCACATTTACCTGGTTGGTTGAGTTGTTACCCATATCACCCATGGCCATAATTCTAATTTTTTGAGTACTTCCAGCAACAGGCATAGTCTTAAAATAATTATTGACATCGCCCTGTAATATTTGTGTAGTGGAACCAATGCTGTAGTAATAAAGTGTATTGGTTGTTAATCCTGTTAATGTTACTACATGCTCGGTAGTTACCGTATTATCGGTAACAGACTGCGTTAAACTACCGGCAGTTGTTCCATAGTTCACTTTGCTGTTGGTTGCCACATCACTTCTCCATCTTATAACAATACTATTTTGCAAAGCTGAATTCATATATGGCCCACGGGTAAGCAGGGCTGCACCCGGCACTGTTCCTATCAATTGTAAATCAAAACTAAGGTCGCTGCTGGTGCCCGCATTCTGGTGCATTTCCACTGCCACTACATTATCACCACTTATAAAAGCAGCACTGCTAATAGTAAAGTTTTGTGCGGTATTACCATCATCGCTTGCTGCTGTTGATGCCAGGGTAGTATAAGCTATAGTACCTGTTGGCATATTACTTCTGTAAACCTCGGTGCCATTAACATAGATGACTACTCCATCATCTCTTTTTACACTACCACTAAATGCAGAAAAAGCAGCCGGGTTGCTGATGTTTATTGTTTTTCGGAAATAGGTAGTTATATATTTAGCGGCGGAATTTGGTCCAAAGCTTATCACAGTTGCTTCATCTCCATCACCATAACCTAACTGTGCATTGCCGCTTGCCCATGGAGCATCATTGAAAGAGGAAGCTCTCCAGGTGGTGCCCTGGTTGGTTCCATTATCAAGGTATTTCCAGGATGCCCCGAAAGCAATAAATGTTTGCGGGCCTGCTGGCGCAGCTTCTGTATTAAAGTTCCAGGTAGTAGTACCTGCAATACCCGAATAGTTATTATTAACTAAATCTTTAAAAGTACCTGCTGCCATTTCAATATTTACGGCTGCTGAATATCCAAAATCAGCTGGGTTGATAGTGACAAGATTTCCGGCGACTGTAACGGAAGCAGAAGAAACATCAATGGTTTGAGTGATAATACCAGCTTCTTTAACCAATATATTTCCCGTTCCTTTAATAACCGGTTCGCTGAATGTAAGCACCAGGTTACTACTTATAGTTACGTTAGTTGCGTTATCAGATGGAGAGTAATTGGTAACTGATGGAGGAGTAATATCTGCTGCAAGAGTGGTAAAATTCCAGGTGGCAGGATTAACAATACCCCCATAATTGTTACCTGCAATGTCTTTAAATACACCGGCTGCCATTTCAATATTAACGACTGCCGCATTGCTGAAATTAGCCGGGTCAATGGTAGCAGTGTTTCCGGCAACTATAACAGAAGCAGAAGTCACATCAATAGTTTGTGTAACTATGCCAGCTTCTTTCACTAAAATATTTCCTGTTCCTTTTTGTATGTTTTCACTAAATGTCAAAACGAGATTACTACTAATTGATATATCTGTGGCATTATCTAAAGGCGAATAAGTATTCACTACGGGGGGAGTTGTATCACCTGCACCGGTCAGTTGTAAGTCAAACGAAATATCTGAACTGGTGCGGCTGCGCTGGTGAATTTCTACTGCTATTACATTAATGCCTTCTGTCAAAGCCCCTGTAACTATTGATGTTGTTTGGGGGGTATTGCCATCATCTGCGGCATCGGCTGATGCTCTTGTTGTGTAAGAGATAGTACCGGAGGGCATATTGGTGCGGTATCTTTCTATACCATTGATGTAAACAACTGCCCCATCATCTCGTTTTATACTTAACGTAAACCCAGTGTAAGAGGAAGCATTCGTAACGGCAATAGCTTTTCTGAAATACGTTGTAATATATTTTTGACTGGCATTGGGGCCGAAACTTACCACTGTTGCTTCATCACCATCACCATATCCTAACTGTGCATTCCCACTTGCCCAGGTTGCATCATTAAATGAAGTTGCTCTCCAGGCTGTTCCCTGGTCGGTGCCGTTATCTAAATATTTCCAGGCAGATCCATAAGTAATAAAGCTGGTTTGGCTGTTGCCATTAGTAAGAAATATGACGGACAACAGCAGTAGTGAATAATATTTTTTCATAAATAAGTTTTGGTCTATTAAAAGTAAATTATAATTATATATAATATTACAATTTAAGGGGGATTGTATCCATGCTTACAACACCATTGAGCAAAGTATTATTAATCATTTATTTACCCCAAAACAGTTTTACTGGTGATTACTATACACTCTGCCTTTTCAGAAATTTCAATGCGGATATCCCTTTTCTTTTTTTCTGCTTCTCTTGAGTTTTCACAAAATGATCAAGGCGGATTTAATCCGATTTTATAAGTAACTTTTCTTTTTTAAAACTGAACCAGCTATGCCCCATAAAATAATCTACAGCATTTTTTCACTTTTCGTTTTGACGGTATTGCATTCCTGCACAACCGGCAAAAAAGCCACGACAGTTGCAACAGCAACAGTATTGCCGCAGGTGCAACAGGAATTTCGGGCCGCATGGATAGCCACGGTCGCCAATATTAACTGGCCAAGCAAACCCGGATTATCAACTGCTGCACAACAACAGGAAGCTGTTGCTTTGTTAGATTTTTTACAATCGCATAATATGAATACGGCAATACTGCAGGTGCGGCCACAGGCTGATGCATTATATAAAAGCGATATAGAGCCCTGGTCTTACTATCTCACCGGCACACAAGGCAAAGCACCGGATCCATATTATGACCCGCTGGAATTTTGGGTAAAAGAAGCACATGACAGAGGCATCGAATTACATGTGTGGTTAAATCCCTACAGGGCACATCATAAAGATGGAAAGGCCATCAGCGATCAATCTATTGTAAAAAAACATCCGGAGCTGGTTATGTTTTTAAAAGAAGGGTATTGGTGGATGGATCCTGCACAACAACAAGTGCAGGATATTACCAATGCGGTGGTGATGGATTTGGTAAAGCGGTATGATATTGATGGCATTCACATGGATGATTATTTTTATCCTTATCCTTCTTATAACGGTACGGCCGATTTTCCTGATTCAGTAAGCTGGAATGTTTATCAGAATGATGGCGGCAAACTTTCCCGTGGCGATTGGCGGCGTGATGCTGTTAATAAACTGGTGGAGCGGCTTTATAAAAACATTAAAGCCGAAAAGCCCTGGGTAAAATTTGGCTTAAGCCCTTTTGGAATCTGGCGACCGGGTTACCCGGAATCAGTTGAAGGGTTTGATCAGTATGATCAATTGTACGCCGATGCCCGCCTCTGGCTTAATAAGGGATGGGTAGATTATTTCTCTCCGCAGTTATACTGGCCGGTGAACCGGTATGCACAAAGTTTTCCTGTGCTGCTGGGTTGGTGGGCCGGAGAAAATACAATGAACCGTCACTTGTGGCCGGGTATCAGTGTTGGCCGGGATAGTGCAGATAAAAACCTTGATGAAACAATCAACCAGATTATGATTGACAGAGGGATGCAGCCACAAAGTAAAGGGGTAGTACACTGGAGTATTTCCTCCCTCACCAAAAATCCACGAATGGCAGATACACTATTAAAAAGTGTTTATAAAAAACAAGCCTTGGTACCTGCCAGCCCATGGTTGGACAACAAATCACCTGCAATGCCAGTTGTTACTACAGAATTGCAGAATGGTAAATGGAAAATAAGCTGGACACACCCTGATGAAAAAGATGTTTTTCATTGGGTAGCTTATTACAGGTATGGTACTGAATGGAATTATCAGGTGCTTAGTCGAAATCAACGTTTTCTGGAACTGAGCCGTGTAAGAGAATCCCGGGGCGTCAAACAAAATTTAATAACAATCATAATATCCGCCGTGGATAGAACAGGAAATGAAAGCAATAAGAAGACGATTGAGATAAAATAACTTTTAAGCCCCACGGATCTGTAAAATCAGGTATGAGTGTATTGAAAAAATAGCTGGTACATAAATATATTCAGCTACCTTAGAAAATATTATTTTCCCTGCTGCGGAACATACTAATTTTTAAAATTACACTCAATATTTTTTTATGAAGTATTTCAAACCAACTTTATTATCATTATTTCTTTTTTTATTCTTTCTCCCTCTTTCCTTGCTGGCCATCGATCCAACAGATACCAGGATGCTGGCGCAACCAACAATCAGTGCCAATCATATTGCCTTTATCTATGCTGAAGACCTTTGGATAGCCAACAAAGATGGCTCACAACCTCGTCGCCTTACGGTAGATGAAGGATTGGAATCAAGCCCTGTTATTTCACCCGACGGAAAAACAATTGCTTTCAGTGCAGAGTATGATGGTAATACAGATGTTTTCAGCATTCCCGTAGAAGGGGGAATTCCAACACGGCTTACCTGGCATCCTTATCCGGATATCGTTCGTGGTTTTACCAGCGATGGAAAATCAGTGTTGTTTGCTTCGCAGCGGGCAGCTTTTACCAATCGTTATTCGCAATTATATACGGTGCCGCTTTCTGGTGGTATGCCCACCCAATTGGAAATACCCAATGCTACCTGGGCCACTTACTCACCCGATGGAAAGCAAATGGCGTACAACCCCATTAGTGATGCTTTTCGTCAATGGAAACATTATCGGGGTGGTTCTATTTCCAATATCTGGATATTTACCTTCGGTGATAACAGCACAATAAAAATTCCACAGCCCGAAGGAGGTTGCAATGATGTAAACCCTATGTGGATAGGCAACACTATTTATTTCCGCAGCGACAGAAACGGGGAATTTAATTTGTATTCTTATAATACTTCATCAAAAAAAATAGACCAGCTTACTAACTTCAACGACTTTCCTGTTCTGAATGCATCAACCGGAAATGGAGTAATAGTTTTTGAACAATCCGGTTACCTGCACACTTTTTCTCCGGGAGAAAAGAATACCAAAAAAATTAAAATAGGAATAGCGGCGGATCTGCTGGAGTTGCGGCCCCGCTTTGTAAAGGGAACAAAGTACATCAGAAGTGCTGCTCTTTCTCCTTCCGGTCAACGGGCTGTGTTTGATTTTCGTGGAGACATCGTTACAGTGCCTGCAGAAAAAGGCGACCCCCGCAACCTTACACAAACATCTTCGGCCCATGAAAAATACCCAGCCTGGTCACCCGATGCAAAAACGATCGCTTATTTCTCCGATGCTTCCGGCGAATACCAATTGCATGTAAAACCGCAGGATGGAAAGGGAGAAGTGAAAACATTTAAACTGAATGGCACGGGGTTCTATGCTTTCCCGAAATGGTCGCCGGACGGCAAAAAAATAAATTTTACAGATAATGGCCGCAATCTGTATATAGTTGATGTAAGCTCTGGTGCTATTAGTAAAATAGATGCAGATGAATTGTATGTACCGGGTCCTTTCAGGGACATGAGTGGCGACTGGTCATCCGATTCTAAATGGCTTGCTTATACCAAATTAACAGAAACACAATTCAAGCAGATCTATTTATACTCAGTTGATCAGCAAAAATCATTTGCATTGACTGATGGCTTAAGCGATGCCTCCGAACCTGTGTTTGACAAGGGAAATAAGTACCTCTATTTTCTTGCTTCTACAGATGCCGGTCCTGTTATCAACTGGTTCGATCAGTCGAATGCTGATATGCGTTCTACTAACTCTATTTATTTGGTAACGCTGAAAAAAGAAATCATCTCTCCTTTTGCCAAAGAAAGCGATGAAGAAAAAATATCCGCAGGATCCGGTGGAAAAGAACCTGCCGACACTTCAAAAACAAAAAAGGAACCCGAAACAGAAAAAAAATCAACAACACTTACTATTGATTGGGAGGGCATTCAAAACAGGATTATTGATTTGCCTGTAAAAGCTGGCAACTACGGCGCATTGGGAATGGGAAAAGAAGATGAGTTATTATATATCGCTTATCCGGATGATGGTGGAACCGGCATGCTGCATAAGTATGATATAAAAAAACGGAAGGATAATGAAGTGATGGAAATGGATGGTTATCTTTTTTCTGCCGACGGTAAAAAGATGTTGTATGTAAAAGGATCTGCCTGGGCCATAAGTGGTGCTGGTGAAAAAGGTGAACCGGGAAAAGGAATACTGAATACAGAAGCGATACAGGTAAAAATAGATCCTAAAACAGAATGGCCGCAAATATTTGATGAAGCCTGGCGGGTGAACAGGGATTATTTTTATGACCCCGGTATGCACGGTGCCAACTGGCAGGCGATGAAGAAAAAGTATGAAGTATTTTTGCCACATCTTTCCTGTCGCAGCGATTTAAATAATCTCATCCAATGGATGTGCAGTGAATTGGCCGTAGGCCATCATCGTGTAACCGACAGGGGAGAAATATTACAAAACCCGGAAAGAGTTGGCGGTGGTTTATTAGGTGCAGATTATACCGTTGATAAAAATCGCTTTCGCATCAAGAAAATTTATGGTGGATTGAACTGGAACCCCAATTTAAGATCTCCGTTAACAGAACCAGGTGTAAATGCAAAAGAAGGCGAATATATTTTGGCGGTAAATGGAAATAATGTAACTGCTGCTGATAATTTTTTTCGTTTTTTTGAAAACACCGCTGGTAAAATTGTTGAGTTGACTATTGGGAGTAATGCAGACAATACAGGATCAAGAGTAGTGAAAGTTGTTCCGGTGGCTAATGAATCTGCTTTGCGCAACAGGGATTGGGTAGAAGGGAATTTGAAAAAAGTAAATGAGGCAACCAATGGACAGGTAGCT
>JAYVKT010000304.1:0-5438 GCA_043768195.1 Chitinophagaceae bacterium
AGCAGATTGATGAAGTACTGCAGTTAAAAATGAAAGAACAATAAGCTGGTTGCCGGCAATAACAAACCTCAAAGCACATTACTACAAATAAATAAACAGCAAGAATATGAATAAGAAATTATCAGCCCTCATCATTGCCTGTTTCAGCATCATCGCTACTTCGGCCCAAACACTTTTCACTTATGGAAAATACAGTGTGGATGCCAAAGAATTTATCAAGGCTTATAATAAAAACAATACGCAGCCGGTAGTAAACAAAGCAAAAGCCATCAGCGACTACCTTACTCTCTATATCAATTCGAAATTAAAAATCAGGGAAGCTTACGACAGAAGGTATGATACGCTGGTTCAGATAAAAACAGAAGTAGAAAACCTGCGGACACAAATTTCAGAAAGCTATATGAACGATCCGGAAATGGCTAACCGCATGCAGAGAGAGGCATTTGACCGCAGCCAGAAAGATGTGAGGGTAGCACATATTTTTATTTCTTTTAAAAATGCAAGTGGTTTTATGGATACCGCCGCAGCCCGGCTCAAAAAAGAACAAGTGCTGAGCCGGTTGCAGAAGGGAGAAGATTTGTTATTGATAGCCCAACAACTGTCTGACGATCCGGAAGCAAAAACCAACAAAGGCGAGTTAGGCTTCATTACTGTTTTTACACTGCCTTATGCTTTTGAAAATGCGGTTTACACCACTCCGGTTGGAAAATATTCCGCAGCGGTACCGTCTAAAATCGGCTATCATATTTTCAAGAACATGGAAGAAAGAAAAGCAGTTGGAAAAATAAAAGCACAACAGATTTTACTGGCTATTCCCCCCGGTACTGATGATACCGGTAAGAAAAAAATTGCCGCCCGGGCTGATTCACTGTACAAACGAATAATGGCGGGTGATAATTTTAACCGGCTTGCTGCTGCATTTAGTAATGATTATATAACCGGTGCCAACGGAGGTATTATGCCCGATATCAGTGTCGGACAGTATGATCCTGCTTTTGAAAAAGTATTATGGTCGTTGCCAAAAGACGGTGCGGTAAGCAAACCGTTTCTTACCACACATGGCTGGCATATTATAAAAAGAAATTCTTTAAAACCAATTGTCTCCGATTTTGCCAATAAAGAATACCTGCAGGATCTGCAGTCAAAAATAATAGCAGATGCCAGGTGGAAATCATCGAAAGATTTCATTTATCAAAAAGTTATTAAACAGGCCGGACTTACAAAATATCCCTATAACGAAATGGCGATGCGGGACATGACAGATAGTGTGCTGGATCTAAAACCGATGACCGAATTGGGCAAAACAATTACCGCCACTACCCCGATGTTTAAAATTGGAGATGTTACATATAATGCCACAAACTGGGTAAACTATGCCAACACTTATCGCTACAAACAAGATGGCACAGGAGCTAAGCCCTATGAACAGGTAAAAGAAGAATTTCTACAAGCTTCTTTATACAATTACTATCGGGATCATCTTGAAGATTTTAACGAAGAGTTCCGCAGCCAGATGACAGAGTTTAAAGACGGCAATATTTTCTTTGAAATAATGCAGCAGGAAATATGGAATAAGGCACAAACCGATACGGCTGCCCTGCTTTCGTTGTATGCAACAAATAAAAAGAATTACATCTGGAACCAATGTGCCGATGCGGTTCTGTTCTTTTGTTCTGATGAAACAATGGCTAAAAAAGTATATGATGAAGTAAAAAAGAAACCAGCAGACTGGCGCAAAACGGCTGAACTATATTCTGAAAAAGTAATCATTGACTCGTCCCGCTATGAATGGAGCCAGCTACCCAACCTTTTTAAAATGACCCCCAGGGCAGGAATGATTTTGCCGCCGCTGGTAAATACAACTGACAATACCGCCTCCTTCGCTTATATTATACAAGCATACAGCCAGCCAATGCAGCGTAGTTTTACAGAAGCAAAAGGATTGGTGATAAATGATTACCAAACAATACTAGAAACCCGGTGGACGGAAGCATTGAAAAAGAAATACCCGGTAGTGATCGATCAGAAAGTGCTGAGTGAAGTTTCGAAATAAATCAATAGAAAAAGCTGACCATTGTGGTCAGCTTTTTACTTTCACCTATAACCAACTAATCAAAATTTTTATTTTGGCCTGCTGACACCACCTGCACATTCAGCACCCCTTTTCTATTATCAGCATTATCTCCATAAAGTACAAAGGCGATAACCTTACAATTGGCCTGCACAAAACCAGTTGCATTAAAAGTGTAATTATTTTCCCAGGTAGTACCTTTTACCTGTTGGGCAACCGGTATTGCATCACCAAAAATATCTGTTGCCGCCGAACGCAATACATTGCGGTGATTGAAATTTACAATAGGGTTTGGCAATCCAAAGTGACCGTAATTTGCCTGATTGTATTGTATATTATCCTGTACCAGCATCACCACTATTTTTAATGGCAAAGAAGTGGTGACATCAAATTTTACTTTTGCTTTTACATTAATGGTACTGCCGGAAATGCTTGTTTCAAAACCAATACCGAGCGGTGCTCTTTTTTGTGCCAGGCCATCCAATGTTGCTGTGTTGTTACCTGCCCATTTTCCATCCCTGTTCAGCACTACCGTAGGTACACCAGAAACACCTAATGCACTTCTTAATTGAGGGTCAAATATATACTGGAAAGGATCGCTGCTTCCGCTGGGGCCATGCACACCCACTGAAATAGTATTCGGATTTGCATTCGTATAATTTTCTAATGGAATAATAGTGCCCGGGCAAATGCCGCACCAGGTGCCGCTAAAACTTTCTGCCAGCACTTTTTGTGTAAAAGGCGAAGGCCCGGGATTGGTTGCCGTTAACGTAATTACCGGAGAAGTAAAACCACTTTTAGTGGCCTTTACCTGGTAACTACCCGCTACCGATGTATAAAATTTATTACCGGCGATGGCTGTACTATTAATTAAGATAGTGGAGCTGGCTGTTACATCCACATTATTCGAATCCTTTACAGTAATAATCGTTTCTTCAAAACCATCAGCTCCAATCTGGTTTTTGTTTAAGCTTACGTTTAAAGCGGAGCCGGGGGTTCCGGGGCCAGCCGGTGGATTGGTAGCACCACCTCCTTTAGAGCAGGATTGAATAATAAATAACAAACCTGTAAATGTTAAAAGTAGAATTGTATTCCTCATGACAAATAGTTTAAAAAAAATGATTTGTTTTTGTGTAGGGTTTGAATACTCAAATTTTGAAATTCTTATCCCGTTTTTTCGTCAGGCATAAGACATCTGTAAAAAATTAACAAATACCCATGTATAAACCAGTAATACTACTCCTCCTTTTAAGTAGCTGTACCAGGGCTTTTAGTCAGAATGAGTTACCGGATGTCAGTATAAAAACAACAGCCGGGCAGCAAAAATCATTTAGCAAAATAGTTACCAATCATTCAGATACGGTGGTGGTGGTAAGCTTGTGGGCCACTTGGTGTATTCCCTGCCTGCAGGAGCTGGAAATAATTAATGACCAGTACAGCGAACGGCAAAAAGAAAAGCCATTCAAACTAATTGCCATATCCATTGATGATGCCCGAACGGCTAACCGGGTTCGTTCCTTTGCGGCAGGCAAGGGCTGGGTTTTTGACATCTATTTAGATACCAACAGCGATTTAAAAAGGGCATTGAATGTGAATGATGTACCCCATTTGCTTATAATAAAAAATGGAAAAATTGTTCACCAGCAAAACGGATATGTTCCCGGTAATGAAGAAGAATTGTTTGAAAAAATAAAATCCTTATGAAAAAAATCAGTTGTTTTTTATTTAGCATTTGTTCTATACTAATTGCCAATGCCCAATTACCGGCAATCGGTGGCCACCTCGGCGGTAGTTTTGAATCCTACACCCAGTTTTATCAACCAGATAAAAAAATAAATGCAATTCTGCCACAAGACAGGGTTGGCTCCAACAATTATTTAAAACTGGATTATAACAATAAAAATTTTTCTGCGGGAGTACAATTTGAAAGTTACTTACCAAGCATCGCAGGTTTTCCATTTATTATTAATGAAAGTAAACTCGTAAATAAGTATTTTAAATATGCGGCTAAAAATTTCTCTGTACAGGCCGGTGATTTTTATGAGCAGTTTGGCAGCGGACTTATTTTTCGTTCCTGGGAGAACCGGCAGATTGGAATTAATAACGCCATTGAAGGGATAAATGTGCAGGCAGCACCATTGGCATTTATAAAAATAAAAGCCATAGCTGGCAGGCAGCGAAAAGTTTTTGACCATGCAAACTCTACAGTAAGAGGTGCAGATATTGAAATTGATTTTTCAACTATTAAAAAAGGAGCAACGCCAAAAACAAGGGTAGCAGCAGGTATTAGTTATGTTACCCGCTACCAGCAATACACCGGTCCCGACCCTGATTTTCCGGCAACCGTAAAAGCGGCGGCGGCAAGATTAGATATTAATGGGCAAGCAGCATCGTTATCGCTGGAATATGTACACAAAGGAAAAGACCCTAATGCCATGAACGGTTTGAGCAAAGTAAAAGGAAAAGCATTGCTGCTCAACAGTTCGTATGCAAAGAAAAACATTGGTATTACACTTACCCTCAGAAGTATGAGTAATATGGATTTTCGGGGGGAAAGAAATGCCATTGGCACAGAAGTACCTGTCAATTTTATTCCGGCATTAACCCGGCAACATGATTATCTGACGAGTAATATTTATGTATATAATGCCCAATCAGTAGCCGAAACCGGCGGGCAATTAGATATATTTTACAACCTGAAAGGAACAAATAATAAACCTTCCCGGTTTGCTTTAAATTTTTCTCATTATAGAAACCTGGGCGACCCTGACAATATTTTCAGCGTTGGTAATAATAAATATTTCCAGGATTTAAGTATTGAATGGAAGAAAAAATGGAGTCAAAAATGGAATGCCACATTTGCCTATCATAATCTCTTCTACAATAAATCAGTAGTAGAAGGTGGCATTTATGAAAACATCAGGGCCAATATTATCATAGCAAACGTTTTATACAAATACAGCAAACAAAAATCGTTGCGGTTCGAGTTGCAGAATTTGTTTTCTCAGCAGGATAATGGCAACTGGTTTGCTGCTGTTACAGAGTTTGGTTTTGCACCCAACTGGTCTTTCTATTTAAGTGATTTGTACAATTATGGTGTTACTAATATTCATTATCCAACAATAGGTGGCAGCTATTCAAAAAAAGGAAGCCGGTTCTCTTTGAATTATGGAAGGCAACGGGCCGGTTTATTTTGTGTAGGGGGAATTTGTCGTTTTGTTCCCGCCTCTACTGCACTTACAGCCACATTGACAACAACTTTTAATAACTAACCGGCTATCACAATCCCCTCACAACATCGGCGATAATAAGAGGCCGGCCCAGCGTATAATAATGAAGAACAGGCACACCTGCTTTCTTTAACTCC
>JAYVKT010000305.1:0-2179 GCA_043768195.1 Chitinophagaceae bacterium
TGAACTCACTGCCGGGAATCGGAAAACTTTGCAACTTGCTTAAATTGATTCCCCCATCGGATATTTTTGTCAGCACTTTTGCCAGGCTTCCTTTTGAATGGTCAGTATGAAAATTTATTGATGCTTTGTCTGCACCCTCAACTTTCGCCGCTACATCTTCCCGCTGCAATACAAGAAACCTTGTATAATTATTTTTCATCGTATGAATATTAGCAGCAATCATATCCAACTGGTATAATTCAGCCGCCAATTTGCTGGCAATTGCTGCCACATGTTTACTCTTGTGCTGATGAATATATTTTGCACTCAGTGCAGTATCATCAGTCTCTACTAATTTCCATCTGTGCTTATCTAAAAAATCATAGCACTGTTGTATTGCCATGGTGTGTGAATGCACTTCCCGGATGTCTTCTAATTTCACTCCCGGGTTTACCAATAAATTCTGCCGTATCTGTAAATAAATTTCTCCAACAATTTTCAAATTGCTTTTTTGCAGCAAATTGTAATTGGGCAAAATACTTCCTGCAATAGAATTTTCTATCGCCATGATACCACCGTCGCTTTCTTTTTTACTGCTTGCAATTTTTATTACTTCTTTAAAAGTATTGCAAGGAATTACCTTAACAGTTTTGCCAAAAAAAAATTGTGCAGCCACCTGGTGAAAGCTGCCTTCGTAGCCTTGTATTGAAATACCCCCAGACCCCCTAAAGGGGAGTTTTACATCCGCACCTGCCTCGCTTTTCATATTGTCCTTACTACTTGCCATATTACATTCCTTTTAGAATTTTAAACGACTTGCCTTGCTCCCCTTTAGGGGATGGGGGCAAACAAAAATCCCGGCCAGGTTGGCCGGGATTTTCTTTATGTTGATTTTTAGTTGTTCTTAGTTTGTTTTCAACAAAAGCATACCCGGCTTCTTTCTAAAAAAGAAGTAACTAAAATAGTATCCAAAATATGATTTTGTTCCTGTCATGTAACAAATGTAGTTTTCCCTTTTGTTAAATCCAACAACTATTTCAATTTATTTTCTTCCGCCACCGCTTTCCGCATCATTCATACGGATTTTGCGACCCCGGTAATTCTTACCGTCAATTGCTTTTATCATCTTTTTACCAGCCGAAGGTTCTATTTCTATCCAGCTTGTCATTTCTTTCATGTCAATTCTACCCAGCACTTCTTTCTTTAAATCACTCATATCAAGAATGAATTGTAAAAAACTAGCTTTATAAAAACCATCCTTAGTTCCCAGATTTACAAACAATCGTTGGTAGCTGCCTCCGCCACCAAAACTTCTGCCTTTCGTATCCCTGTCACGGTCTCTTGATACTGGCCTATCACTTCTTTCACTCCTTCTATCGCTTCGCCTGTCATCACCTCTCATGTTAAGATCAGCCGCATTTTCATAATATTTCAGAAAACGGTCAAACTCTAAAGCAGCAACCCGCTGCATAATTTCTTCTTTTTCTATATCACCAAATTTCTCTCTTAGTGTTGGCAGGTAGGTTTCATACTGACCGTGACTGATATCTGCACTCAACATTTTATCAATGAAATGAAAAAACTGTTTACGGCAAACATCTTTACCTGTAGGAATATCCATCTTATGCACTTTCGCATTCAATATTCTTTCTATCTGACGCAGGCGGTAAGTTTCTTTTGGTGTTACAATAGAAACACAAACACCACTTTTGCCTGCACGGCCTGTACGACCACTGCGGTGGGTATAAACTTCCACATCATCCGGCAGTTCATAATTGATAACATGGGTAATACCCGTTACATCAATACCTCTTGCTGCTACATCGGTTGCAATTAATAATTGAATACTCTTATCACGGAACAGCCCCATTACTTTATCCCGCTGCTGCTGAGTAAGGTCGCCATGTATGGCATCAATATCGTATCCTTCTCTTGTCAATCGTTCCGCAATATCTTGTGTATCTGCTTTTGTACGGGCAAACACAATTCCATAGATACCCGGATTGAAATCAATGATACGTTTTAATACTTCGTACCGGTTATGATGTTGCGTGGCATAATACTGGTGATCAATATTGGCAGCACCGGCATTTGTTTTACCAATGGTAATTTCAAAAGGTGTAGTCATGTACCTTTTGCTAACCTGTCTTATTTCTGCGGGCATAGTAGCACTAAAGAGCCAGGTGCTTTGCCTATTGGG
>JAYVKT010000306.1:0-2231 GCA_043768195.1 Chitinophagaceae bacterium
TTGCACTCTACCTGCCAGTTCGCCCCACCATTGCTCACCGTATTGTTGTGACAACTTGTACAGTTATTATCCAATAAATTTTTTACAGCAAGGAATAAAGGACCGGCTGACAAATTGGTTACAGAGAAAGAAGATGAACCAGTACATCCATTGGCATCTCTGGCTGCTACCGTATAAGATGCCGCAGCCAGGTTATTAAAGATATTGGAAGATTGAAATGCCCCGCCGTTGATATTATATGTATAAGGGCCTGTTCCGCCTGCACCTGTTGCAGTAATAGATCCATTTGCTGCCTGGCAGGGTATATTACCATTTGCAACAGCAGTAACGGTAATTGTTACTCCTGCACATGGATTAGGTGCTGTTAATGTAAACGATGCAGAACCTGTACAACCGTTTAAATCTTTTGCAATAATGATATAGGTTCCCTGTCCCAGGTTATTAAAATTGCCAGTGGCCTGAAATGTTCCTCCATTAATATTATAGGTAAAACCAGTGCTGCCCGTTGCAGATGCTGAAATACTTCCATTAGTAGCAACCGTTGTTGTAGGGTTAACAGTAGTGCCGGTTACATTAATTGCTACGCCAGTACAAGGGTTTGGTGCCGTTAATGTAAATACTGTTGAGCCGGTGCATCCGTTCAAATCTTTTGCCACTACTGTATAAGATCCGACAGCAAGATTTACAAAATTCCCCGATGCCTGAAATGCACCTCCATTCAGACTGAATGTAAAACCGGAACTGCCGGTAGCAGTTGCGCTGATACTTCCGTTACTAACTGCTGTTGATGTTGGATTAACTGTTGTTCCCGTTACTGCTATCGTTACTCCGGTGCAAGGATTGGTACCGACTAATGTAAATACAGCTGACCCAGTACACCCATTGCTATTTTTAGCACTAATTGTATATGAGCCTGCTGCCAGTCCGGTAAAATTTCCGGATGCCTGAAATGCACCGCCATTAAGATTATAAGTAAATCCAGAACCGCCAGTTGCTGTTACCGCAATACTTCCGTCGCTGCCAGTAAGGGTGGTTGGATTGGTAGTGGTGCCGCTAACAGCAACAGTAATGCCGCTGCAAGGATTAGGAGGTGGGGGTGTTCCGCCTTTTCCACAAGAGCCACTGATTAAAATAGTGGCCAGAAAAAAACATAAAGCTGAAGAAGTAAAATTAAAAAGTTTCATACTCGTTTTTTATTTTAATCGGTTTTGCCGCCGCAAAGGTTGCCCCTTTAATTTACTGCTTCTCTTTCGGGTTTTATTTGAAGGGCTTAATACCGATTGAAAATAATATGCCCCCGCTGTTTAATTTCACCTTACCGTAACCCACGCCGCTAAGTGGCAACTTTATGTACGGCTCCACCATCAATGAAACCTGCTTACTAAGGTTCCGTTGGTATCCACCAGATAAAGTAAGGCCAGAAAAAAAATGCTTATTCTCATTTTTGATTGTCCATTCTTTGTTTAAGGACGGGCCTGTCGGGTAGTACTTATAGAAATAATTATATTTTTCCGTCTTCATCAGGTAAGAAGAAATACCGGCAGAAGCAAAAAAAGATTTTTTTGAAGATTTCGAAAAATTATAACTGACCGATAAAGGTATTTCATACACTTTACAGTCGGCGTCCACTTTTTCCAGGTATGGGTAATACGTATAAAAATCATCAGGCGGGTGATAAGCATCAGCCAGGGCTGAGTAAACCTTTCTGCCAGAATAAAATCCTGCACGGATAGTAAAACGGTTGTTGAAAGTATAACCAAGCCCTGCTCCTGCAAATAGTTTTGTAGTGCCTAATTTATTATTGCCAACAAAACTTACATCGGGCCCGGTAGAAAGGGTAAAGAAAAATGAATCCTGTTTCTTGTTATTATTTCTGGATTTTGTAAGTTCATTAATCTTCGCTGCTGCTTCACTTTTATTTTTTTGTACATCTGTTTTTAGAGATTCACTTGCTAACGGGCCGGTATTTGCCTGTACTGGCATATCTGCAACAACTGTTTCGCTTTGCTTTCTATCAGTAGAAATAGCAGTTGCAACAGGGTTCGAAGTTTTCACAATTGTTTCGGGGTTTGATACCCGATCGAATTTTGTTTTATTTTCTTCTGTTTCAGTATATCCACTTGGGTTATCATTAGTAGCAGTTGCAACAGGATGAGTAATTTTTTCTTTTTTACCAGGCCACTTACTATTTGAATTGTGCCTGTTTACATTTTCCCTCACTGGCTTATTAT
>JAYVKT010000307.1:0-6630 GCA_043768195.1 Chitinophagaceae bacterium
CCGGGTTTGCAACCGGTATAAAAAAGACATGGAGTACTTTCAAAGCCGACCCTAATGTTCTAGGGCTAAACACGACCAAAATTTCTGCAACAACTGGCATTTTTTTCAATATAGGTGGTACAGATGTAAGGAGATTGACAACCAACTACACAATTCCAGTTGATAGGAAAGAACCTTTTCTAAGTCATGGTTTCTTTCTTATGCTGGGGGTGAACAATATTAACCTTGGATATGCAGTAGGAACAGATCGTCTTTTATCAAAAAATAAAGAAACTTGGGTTTATCAGAACAAATTATGGCATGGGATAATAGTTGCGTTGGATATTATAAAGTAAGCCATGAAGGATTATATTCCAATCATACAACCCTTTGCTTGCTATCTCTTCATTGCGTTTGACTTTTATAAAGATTTCATTTTCGGCAGCAACTAATAGTTGGAATAGCTTCAACCATAATGAAGGGAGCCTGTGGGGCTCCCTTCATTCTATATCCAACTGCAAGCAAATCTTATTTCTGAACCACAAACTTGATACTCTTTTCTTTGGTTAGCAGCGATGAAGACCGCAGTACCAGCAGGTACACCCCATCGGGTAAGTGGCTGATGTCTATCCGTGCAATGGCAGTATTTACATTTTGCTGCTGCAATGGTGCACCCTGCATATTATACACTGCAATACGGTCGTACTCTTCTGTATTAATGTTGGAAACAGTAAGCTGGTTTTGCACCGGGTTGGGATAGATAGTAAGTTGAGGTGTCAACACTACTTGTTCGTTTTGTATAGTTGCAGCTTCTGTCAGCATTTCTTCACCTCCCCTGCCATAACAATTATTAACTACTCCAAGCCGCATGGCGAAGGATCGGAAATAAGTGCTGCTATAAGTAGTTGTGTCAAAATCGTAAGTACTGCCAATGGCGATTAACCGGTTATTATTATCCGTAATACCATCTGCCAGCCAGTGTGAACGCTGAAAAGCCACACTGTCCGGTGAAGGAAAGCTACCATCCAATTGCCCGCCATTCTTTTTAATCCGCACGGCAAAGCCTTTGGAAAAAAAATTGTTGCTTCTTTTTTCACCAATGGCATAAAAACGATCGTTGTCATTAATAACCAATCTGGTCAGGTTACAACTGTCTTCTGCGAAATTCATATTCCGGTTCCAGTTCACATTTCCGTTGGCAAGATTGATACGGCTGATTTTACATTTTTGGTTACCGGGCTCATAATACTGTGTTACCAGAGTAAAAATGTTTCCGTTGCGATCTAATTTAAAATCGTTTAGTTGGGTAGAGGGAGCCGCAAAATGTGTTTTGCTGTACACCACATTTCCAGAAACCCTTGAAACCCTTTTCAGGTACATGGCTTGCGATGATCCATTAACTGTTTTACCTCCATACAATAATATATTGTCATCTGTGTCCAGCATAGTAGATACGCTGTAGCGGTTAGCATCAGTGGGAACCGTAAACGTAGCCAGCGGCTGGCCGTTCCATGCAAATCGTTTTATATATACTTGTGGAAAATTTGCATAATAATCTATCACTACCAATACCCTGCCCCATCGGTCTATATGAAGCCGGTTGTAGGTTGTCTCTGTAGAATCTATCCTGCGCCAGTTGTCTTCTAAATTTTTATTGGCCTTCATTACAAAAGAAGCGGGGCTGGTATTGCCTGCCGCATCAGGGTATTGTCCATCTCCGGCGATATAAATATTGCTGGCACCATCCAATTCAAATGCACCTATATTATAAATGAGGAACCCATTGGGCAATTCAATGCTTCGCCGGGCTACTTCATTTAGATTAGCGTCCAATTTATATACGTTGTACTGCGGAGAATAATCCGGCGTAAAACTCCGTTCAAAAACATAGACTGTATTATTTTTTCCCACTTTACATTCTACCGTTGCGGAGGTGGCGGTGATTAAAAAAGTTTTTAATTCTGTGCCGTTAGTATTGCTTTTAGAAATCTTCCAGGTATTCAGTTCGTTCTCGGTATGCCAGAGATAGCAGGCAATAAATGTGGTGGAACTAAAAGGTTGGATCGTAGTGGCTACTGTACCATACGGTTGTTGATTGTTACCATCCTGGTTTTGATACCATTGCACCTGAGCAGATAAAGTCAGTTGCAGGGTGAGTAAGCATAACAGGAGAATTGGCTTTGGAGTCTTCATACATTTGGATTTAGGGTTACGGATTCGTTAAGTTGTTATTATCAATATGACAATAACTGTGCAGGAAATGTATTTACCGTGTATTTCCGGAGGGGTTGTATCAGTGTGGTTTTGATTTTATACTGATGTGAAAACAATTCTACGAAGTAAATAGGTAATGGAAAAATACTGGCTGATACAGAATAAATATTGATGGAGAATACAAAACATTCAGACCAACTCTTAAAAATATTACTATGAGTAAGTTTTGATCCAGCCTATTTCTATCTGCATTTACTTATGATCATCGGTGGCAAAAAAAATCAATTCATCACCATCTCTCTTGCATTCTCCATTGCGGCTGCGGTAGGTTTTTCGCCACTAAGCATTTTGGCGATGGCCGTTATTCTTTCTTCTATGGTAAGCTGGCGGATATTTGTTTTCACAGAATCCTTCACTATTTCCTTATACACAAAGAAATGGGCATCTGCCTTGCCTGCTATCTGCGGTTGATGTGTTATGCAGATTACCTGGCGTTTGGCAGCAAGATCTTTAAGAATTAAACCTACCTGTCTTGCTGCTTCGCCGGAGATGCCAGTATCTATTTCATCAAAAATTAATGTAGGCAAATCAACAGACTCTGCCACTAATGATTTGATACAAAGCATCAGGCGGCTCAACTCACCACCACTGGCTACTTTACGAACGGGTTGAAATTGTCCGCTTTTATTAGCATCAAACAGAAAGTCAATATTATCTGAGCCGGACAGGGTTAAATCAATAGCCTGCATCTCCACTTTCAATTTTGCATTGGGCATTCCTACCTGGCTCAGTAGTTTGTTTACCTTAGTTTCAAAAGGGCTAATTTGTTTGCGCCGGTTATCGGCAATTTTTTTAGCCAATAGCAATGCTGCATTATGCAGTTTTATAAGCTCTTCATCTTTTTGCCTGATTGCTTCATCAATATTCAGCACGGCCTGTAGTTTTTCTTCTAATTGTTTTTGTATGGTAAGTAATCCGCCAGTAGAATTTACACCATGCTTTTTCTGTAGTTTATAGCCGAGTGATAATCGTTCATTCAACCGTTCAATTTTTTGGGGATCAAAATTAATATGCGAACTGATACGATCCACATCATCTGCTATGTCCTGTAGTTCTATTTGTGCTGACTGCAGCCTTTGCAACAAGGTTGGTAAATCAGTGTGATAAGATGAGTACATACTCAACTGGTTTAGCAACACTTTCAACTGCTGCACCACCGGGGTTTCGCTTTCTTTTAGTTCAGCGTACACTTTGCTTAAAGCTGCTTTAATGCCTTCAGCGTTATTGAGTAGTTTTAATTCCGCATCAACGTCTTCCAGTTCATTCTCTTTAAAGCCGGCTTCTTCCAGCTCTGTAAACTGAAAACGATTATAGTCAGCTTCCTTATCAAATTGTTGCTTCTGTGTTTTTAATTCTTCGCTTTCCTTTCTTATTTGTTGCCACTGCCGGAAAACTGTTTGATACTCCTCCAGCAACTTTGCATTTCCAGCCAATGCATCCAGCACTTCCCGTTGAAAATTACTTTCCCCTACTGCTAACGTATCAAACTGCTGGTGCAAATCAACCAGCAAACTGCTAAGTTCATTTAATTGTGAAAGTGTAACCGGGGTGTCGTTTATAAAAGCCCTTGATTTCCCATTGATACCAATTTCTCTTCTTACCACTAATTCATCGCTGTTGTCGAAATCGTTATTGGTTAAAAAAATCCCTATCCCATTCTTATCCTCTGCATCAAACACCCCTTCCACAATACATTTTTTTTCTTTGTTCACCAGCACTGTTGAATCAGCTCTTTCGCCCAATATTAATCCCAGGGCACCGGCAATAATAGATTTACCGGCACCCGTTTCGCCGGTAATAACATTGAGCTGATTGGAAAAGGTGATTTCCAACTGGTCAATAATGGCATAGTTCTGTATGGAAAGACGGGTAAGCATTTCTTACAGCAAATTAAGTTTTTAGCTACAGATGATAACAGATAAACATAAATTTTTAATACACAATATTTACGGTCAAAAAAAAAGCTGCTGAAAATTCAGCAGCCTAACTAATATTTAAGAATCCAGTGCTTTATTTAATTTCCACAGCACTGTGCAGTTCTTCGTCGGCCAGTATGCGACCACAGTTCTCACAGATAATTATTTTTTTATGTTGTTTGATTTCGCTTTGCTTTTGAGGAGGAATGGCATTAAAGCATCCGCCACAGGCATCTCTTTCTATGGCTACTACTGCCAATCCGTTGCGATAGCTTTTACGGATTTTTTCATAACTCGCCAACAGACGGGTGTCCACATGAGTTTTAGCTTCAGCAGCCAGTTTATTAAAATGCTTTTCTTCTTTTTCGTTGGCAGCAATAATTTTTTCCAGTTCACCCTTCTTACCAGATAATACGCCTTCTTTTACAGCGATATTCTTTTTTGCTTTCTCTAAGGCTACTGCTTTTTCAGAAATTTCTTCTGTAGCATCCTTAATATGTTTCTCGGCCAGCTTTACTTCCAATTGCTGCATCTCCACTTCCTTGTTGATTGCTTCAAACTCACGGTTATTTTTTACGTTGCTGCTTTGCTTATCGTACTTTTTCATCAACGCTTCCGCCTCTTTTATGGCTTCTTTCCGCTGCTCAATAAAATCGGTTACACCGTTTATCTCTTCTTCAATTCTTGTCTGGCGGGCATGCAGGCCGGTAATCTCATCTTCCAGATCGGCTACTTCCATGGGAAGTTCGCCTTTCAGGATATGGATTTCATCCAGTTTACTTTCTATTTTCTGAAGGGTTACAAGTGAGGTTAATTTTTCTTCAACCGAAAATTCTTTAACGTTTGCCATTTTAATATTTGAAGTTTTTAAGGCTCAGCTATAATAAACCGGATTGGTTTTTACCGCTGTTTTAAGGACGGCAAAGGTAGGGAATTTTTGCTCTAAAATCTCTTGCAGCAGGTTGATTGTGAACTGTTCGCTTTCATAATGGCCAATGTCGGCCAATAGCATCCGGTTATTGGCATCAAAGAACTCATGGTATTTGATGTCTGCGGTAATATATGCGTCGGCACCTGAGGCTAAGGCTTTGAAAATCAGGAAACTTCCTGCTCCGCCGCAGAGTGCTACTCTTTTTACTGGTTTGCCGGACAACGCTGTGTGGCGAACTACCGGCACGCCGAAAACATCCTTTAGTTTCTCTAAAAACTGCTTTTCGTCAATAGCTTCCTTCCACTCCCCTATAACACCTGAGCCGATGGACTGATTAGTATTTGAAAGATGTACCACATCATATGCCACTTCCTCATAAGGATGAGCGGCTATCATGGCCGCAATAATCCTGCTTTCCAAAAAAGATGGAAAGATGATTTCAATCTTAGTTTCTTTTTCCCGGTGCTGCTTACCTTTTTCTCCAACATATGGATTAGCACCATCACCTGCTTTGAATGTACCCACACCATCTGTATTAAAACTTGTTTCGCTGTAATTGCCTATAAGTCCGCCACCGGCAGCAAAGATTGCATTACGAACCTGCTCCGCTTTATCAACAGGGGCAAAAGTGAAGAGCTTCTTTAATGTGCTTTCTTTTTGAGAAAGTACAGCAACATTTACCAACCCAAGCATCGTTGCCATTTTACCGCTTACGCCGTGTAAAACGTTATCCAGGTTGGTATGTATGGCATAAATAGCAATATCATTTTTAATAGCGGTGATGATTGTTTTTTCTACATAGTTTTTCCCATTAATTTTTTTTAATCCCCCGAAAATGATGGGATGGTGAGCAACAATCAGGTTGCATTTTTTTTCCCGGGCTTCGTTCACCACTTCTTCTGTTGCATCAAGTGAGCAAATAATGCCTGTACACTCCCAATCTGTGCTGCCGGTAATTAAACCTGTATTGTCGTATTGTTCCTGTAAAGAAGGGTGTGCCTTAGACTCCAGAAAGGAAATAATATCATTTATTTTCATTCATTAAAGGTACAACGAGGCGGGTTATTGTTTATTCGTCAACCGCTTAAATAAAAAAACCGATTGTGCTAAAAACAATCTTGGCGGTTTCAAAATCTTTTGTACCTTTTCATCCCTTCTCAGAAGAAAAATGTCCTACCACCCTTTGGATAGCAGTATTTGTCCAATTATAATTATTAAAAATAATTTTATGATTAAAAGAACGATGAGCCGTTTCTTTCTTACGCTGCTTGTTATTACCGGGCTTGCCGGCACTGTTGATAACAATACTGTAAACAAAGAAGAACGAAAATATGCTACCAGTCTGATGAAAGACACTTATCGGGATGCGGTAAAAAGTGTAAAGGGTTTGTCAGAAGCCCAATTGGATTATAAGGCTGCCCCTGATAAATGGTCAATTAAAAATTGTATATACCATATTGCTGCTACCGAAAAAGGATTGTGGGGAATGTTTGAAGGAGCTATGAAAAGCCCTGCCAATCCGGAAAAGCG
>JAYVKT010000308.1:0-11251 GCA_043768195.1 Chitinophagaceae bacterium
CAATTTTAGTTCGTCGTCTTCAGATATTTCGCCCTTGGCACCTTCAGCAGTTTTGGCAACAATGATGGCGGCTTTAATAGCTCTCAGGCTTCTTAATCCAGCTTCATCTTTTGCAAGCATTGCGGTTTTTAAGTCGGTCATTATTTTTTGTTCGAGGGACATATGAAAAGTTTATGGTTTATAGTTTGTTGTTTATAGTTGCTTCGGAAAGCATAAAGACCGCTACAAAGCTTAACACTCCTGACTCAAGACCCTTGACTCCGAACTCAATCCGCCTTATTCTCTTTCAACTGTTTTTCTTTGAACTTATCGTAAAAATCATGAGCAAATTTTTTCATTTCTTCCACCTGTTCGGTGTACTTGGTGGCACGGCCATAGGTATCGGCCATTGTCATCATGGTCTGGTAAAAAAAATCAGCCATTTCATCTACCATCATATCGCTTGTCCAAAGGTCTATCCGTAAAGCAGCTTTTTCTGCGCCATCCCAGAAAGAAATCATCATCGCTTTTGCCTTCTGTGCATTTTCAGCCGTTGTATCTGTTGCACTCCAGGCAATGGAGGCCGGCACCCGGTTTTCATCCGTCATCACATCAATAGTAATCGTTGATTTGTTCATATATAAAATTAAAAGAGGGCAAAGATAGGAACACGGATGACACAGATTTGGGCTGATTAACACAGATTTTTTAAGGCATGGTTTTCTCAATGGCTTGCCAGAGTAAGACTGCCGTTTTATCCCAGTTATATTGTTTTGCAACTATTCTTCCTTTTTGAATTAATTCTTTCCGGAGATTTTCATCTTTATAGAGCATCATCATTTTATCCGCCATATCCGTGTGGCTATTTGCATCAGCATACAAGGCGGCATCTTTTGCTATTTCCTGCATGGCAGAGTTGGCCGAAGTAATTACCGGCACATCGCATCGCATCGCTTCTAAAACCGGCACACCAAGCCCCTCAAACAAAGAGGGATAAACAAGGCCGTATGAAGAGCCAATCAAATTTACTAACTCAGCTTCTTCCACATACCCTGTCATCACCACATCATTTCTGTACTTGTAAGATTTCAAATCTTTTTCAAACGATTCATATTTCCAGGCCAGCCTTCCTGCAAGTAATAATTTCATATTGGTCTGCTGTCTTTTTTTAAAAACAGAAAAAGCTTTCAACAGGGTTATCAAATTTTTTCTTGGGTGAATGGCTCCTGCATACACAAAATATTCCTTGCCATCAGTGTATTTATTTTTTGTTGCTGCTTTGTCTTCTTCCGTTACCGGCTTAAAAATTTCTTTTACCCCGTTAAATACTATATCAATTTTATCGGCTTCTGTCTGATACTGTGTAACAATATCCTGTTTGGAAAATTCAGACACCGTAGCAACAGATATTGCCTTGTTCAAAAACTTTGGCGTATATCTTTTATAAAAAAGCAGGTGAGATTTTTTTATAGCCGCCGGATAATGCAGAAATGCCAGATCATGCACCACCAAACATTGCGGTACTTTAGTACGCAGCGAACAAAACCCATCGCAGGAAACAAAAACATCAGCCTTATATTTTCTGAGAACGACCGGTACTTTTATGTCGTACCACAATTTCCAAAGGAGCGGATGCCTTGCTGCCGGGCCGGTAAAAACAGCTTTTACATTTTTACCAAATACAAATCGTTCATCGTAAGGTCTGTCAAAAATGAAAATAAACTCATGCTCCGGATGTTGCTGCGTTATCCGCTTAAAAGTTTCATAAATAAAATTACCATACCCTTCCGGATAATCGGCTAGCAGAAACCTTGTATTAACAGCAATAATCATTGTTACATATCCATATTACCCCGGTTGATGTAATGAAAAAGTAGCCGGGCAGACAAAGGTATTGGTTGTATTATTTACGCAGTAGAAGATTCCTTGTCTTGTTGCTTTTACTTCCTTGTTTTACTATCCGTCCATTTCATAAAAACACCCGAACATTTGCTGTGGATATTCATTAAATACCAATCCAAAAAGAGAGCAGTTATACAATTGACCGGCAAAGGGAACCGATCTACATTTACATAGTGGACTTAATGGAATACCAAAACCGTGGCTTATGAAACACTCCTACACCGGCTCGCTGATTACATTGGCTGCTGCAGTTACGCAGGCATCCCGGTTATATACAAATAAGAATAAAAAATCAGTGACAGGCACAGCAGGCAATAATTTAATATTTCTGAAATTAGTTACTCACAATCAACACGGTGATAACACAGTTGGTATCAAATTTGATAATATTTTGGCCGGAAAATATTTTCTTCTTACTCATGCTGCACAGCAGCAATCTGTAGTAAAGAAAGAATGGAAGACGGAGAATAAGATTCTGGCAGACAGTTGGGTTACAACAGAGAATGAATAATTGGGGGTTTAGGACGTAACGAGCCATCTGTACTGTGTCAATCAACTTTTCTTTAAACGACCTCTTAGGTGGAAGAGGATGGTGGCTTGTAAAAGGGGCCCAGGTTCGGGGCCCCTTTCTTTTTTGCTTCGCTCTGCTCGCAATGACGACAGCCCTTAAATCCCCCGCATGGGGGACTTTCCAACACACAGCCCTTACTTTTCAAAGATTTCTTATAATTTGTATATATGCCCAAAGCATATGATTACGGCTTTAACATTTCTATCTTTCCCCTTCCGGCTTCCAGTTTCAAACTTCTTTCTCTACATTTGTCTTTATGGATGTAGATAATATGGAGTATAATACCACCCGAAATCATTTGACAATGAGGGAATATGGCAGGCATGTGCAGAAGATGGTAGAGCATATCATGACCATTGAAGAACCAGAACGCCGCCAAAGAAATGCCCAGGCTGTAATTGAACTCATGGGATTTTTGAATCCGCACCTGAAAAATGTGGAGGACTTCCGTCACAAACTCTGGGATCATTTATTCCTGATTTCAGATTTTACATTGGATGTAAAATCTCCTTACCCAATTCCAACAAGGGAAACACTGAAAGCAAAGCCAGATCCGCTTGCTTATCCAAAACGTCAGCCGAAGCTATTGCACCTCGGCAAAAACCTGGAAGTAATTATTGGCAAAGCATTAAAGGAAGAAAATCCTGAGAAAAAATTGGGCTTTGCAAATGCTATCGCATATTACATGAAGCTGGCCTATAATAACTGGCACAAAGAAATAGTGCATGATGATGCTATACAAAGTGAATTGTCCGCCATCACAGACGGGCAGCTTACATTTACCAATACCCCTTATGTAAAAGCATTCCGCCCACAACAGGAAGGAAGAGATAACCGTGGCAGCTATGGTAAAAGAGGTGGCGGTGGCAAATATCAGCAACGTAGCGGCGGTGGTAGTGGTGGCGGCCGGAGAAATGATGGCCGGGACAACCGTGGCGGCGGTGGTGGTGGATTTAAGAAAAAAAGATATTAAGGTATCCGGAATTGAAATAGTTAAAAGGTTGATTAGGGCTTCTAATCAACCTTTTTTTTATTGCCCCCACTTTACTTTGTATTTACTTTGCAAATACATAAAGAAGAGTACAGAATTAGCTCAATTAACTAATTACATAATATGCATTCCTTCGAAGTAAGAGGTGGAAAAAAATTACAGGGAGAAATAATTCCACAGGGAGCAAAAAATGAAGCCCTGCAAATTATCAGTGCAGTGCTGCTCACACCTGAAAAAGTTACTATCAGCAATATTCCCGATATTATTGATGTAAACCTGTTAATAGAATTATTGGGTGAGATGAATGTAAAACTGGAAAGAACCAACCGTGACACCTGCATCTTCCAGGCAGATGATATTAATATTGATTACCTGCACAGCGAAGCTTATAAAAAGAAAAGCGGAAAACTAAGAGGTTCGGTAATGCTGGCCGGGCCTATGCTGGCAAGGTTTAAAAAAGCATTTATACCAAAACCCGGTGGCGATAAGATTGGCCGCAGAAGATTAGACACACATATAATCGGTTTTGAAAAACTTGGCGCCTCGTTCACCTATCATGATGAAGATGGCTTCTTTCATTTGCAATCGCCAAACTTAAAAGGAGCTACTTTATTATTAGACGAACCCTCAGTTACCGGCACCGCCAATATAGTAATGGCCGCCTCCATGGCAAAAGGAACCACTACCATTTACAATGCTGCCTGCGAACCTTACATTCAGCAGCTATGCAGGATGCTGAACAGAATGGGTGCAAAGATTACCGGTATTGGCAGCAACATGTTATCTATTGAAGGGATGGAATATCTTGGAGGTACCGAACATCGTATGCTGCCCGATATGATTGAAGTAGGTTCTTTCATTGGCCTTGCCGCCATGACGCAAAGTGATATTACTATTAAAGGTGCCGGCATTGAACATCTTGGTATTATTCCTGAAAAATTTCAGCAGCTTGGCATACAAATGAATTTTGCTGGCGATGATATTCATATACCGGCACAGGATAGTTACGAAATACAAACTTTTCTTGATGGATCTGTGATGACGATTTCCGATCATCCCTGGCCGGGCTTTACGCCTGACTTATTAAGTATTGTATTAGTAACTGCCATACAGGCAAAAGGCTCTGTATTGATCCATCAAAAAATGTTTGAAAGCCGTTTATTTTTTGTTGACAAGCTGATTGACATGGGAGCAAGAATTGTTCTCTGCGATCCACACCGGGCTGTAGTCATTGGTTTGGAAAGGGAACAAATGCTGCGGGGCATTACGATGAGCAGCCCCGACATCCGTGCTGGTGTAGCCTTATTGATTGCAGCACTAAGCGCCGATGGAAAAAGTATTATCCAAAACATTGAACAGATAGACAGAGGCTATCAGGATATTGACGGACGGTTGAGAAAATTGGGGGCTGATATTAAAAGGATTGAAGGGTGAACATAAAATCATTTCTGATATTATTTTGCCTGTCGTATCAGGTAGTAATTGCTCAAACAAAAGACAATTATAAAAATGGATATGCACTGAAGGGTGGGGATACTATTGGTTGTAAAATTTTATACGATAAAAACCACCCCCGTATTTGGGATAAGGTAACTCTACTAATACATAATGGAGAGACTATTTTTCAGGCTGGTGGCCCTATCACAGAATTTGGGATAACAGAAGAAGGTGTTGTGGCTCATTATGGCTTTGTTAGAACAAAAACGAGAAGCTATTCCCATCATAAAAACTTGTTTGTAAAGAAAATAACTGTAGGAGTTCTCGAATTGTATGAACATCACTACAATATTTATAAAACGATGCGGGGCACATCTAATAGTACTTTCGAAAGTTTTACCGACTATTATATCGCTAAAAAAGATTCTGCCGCACCTATGTTAGCAACTCCTGTTCTCTTCTCTTCGTTCAGAAAAAAAGACCTGGAGCCTTACTTAAAAGACAACACTGATTTACTTGCCCCGGCCGAAAAACGATTTAGCCTGAAAGAACTTATTGCATTAATAAACGAATACAATAACTGGTATTTAAAAAAAGAAAAAGTAACGGTAAGATGATAAAAGATATCTTCCAGCAACAACCCGTTCTCGAAAACGAAAGAGTTCTCCTTCGGCGAATAGAAGAAACTGATTTTGACAATTTGCTTCCTTTTTCATTAAATGAACCGGAGATATGGAAGTATGGATTAGTAACTGCCGCAGGTGCAGAGAATCTCAAAAACTATCTTGCAACAGCGGTTAAAAACCTGAACGATAAAAAAGAATACCCGTTTATTGTATTTGACAAAAAAGAAAACAGCTATGCTGGCAGCACAAGATTTTATGATATACAACAACCCTGGTTTACCACACAGCTTGGCTACACCTGGTATGGAAAAGATTTTCAGCGAACAGGGCTAAACCGGCATTGCAAATTATTGTTAGCCACTTATGTGTTTGAAGAATGGGGAATGGAACGATTGGAATTTCGGGCCGATGCCAATAATGCCCCAAGCATTGCCGCCATGAAAGCAATCGGATGTGTGGAAGAAGGCATTCTCCGCAACCACATGCCTACGACAACTGGTGGCAGAAGAGATAGTATCATTTTAAGCATTTTGAAAACAGAATGGTTTGGTGGAGTGAAAGAAAATTTGCTTCAAAAAATGTACTAGCTGAAACTGGGTTCACAGTAAACTCTTCTACTTAATTTTCTCCTTCGGCCTATTCTTCTTTATTAGTGGTGCATTATCCTTCCATCGCCACAGGTGTATGCAGGCATAAGTCCGGTATGGGCTCCATTTAGCAGAAAGACGCAGCATATCTGCTTTTAATTTCTTTTTATCGCTGTTATCTATTTTGTATAACGCAATCATGGCATTTTGGATGCCAAGATCATCTACAGCAAATACATCTTCCCGGCCAAGAGCAAACATCAGCAGCATTTCTACTGTCCATCTGCCTACTCCTTTTATTACTACTAAGTATTCAATTACTTCTTCGTTGGTCATTTTACCAAGTTTCTTTGCATCCATGCCAAATTCAATTTCAAATTGGGCTACATTTTTTACATAGCTCACTTTGGCGTTGCTCAATCCGATGCCTCGCAGGTTTTCAAATGGAGTGTCGAGTATTTGTTGCGGTGTAGGTTCTTTGCCGCCATATAAGGCAATAAATCTTTTATAAATAACATCCGCCACTTTGGTGCTCAGTTGCTGACTCATAATGGAAGCACAGAGATAAGTACAGATGTTTTTTCGCTTTTTTAACTGGTGCGGGGCTCCTGCTTCAATTAGCTTCTTTAATTTTTTATCTTTTGAAAGATGAGGGAAATAGTGCATTATAGAAATCAAGGTTTATAAAAGGAATTATTCAATACTCCAGCTCATCTCTCCACCCTTCTCATCTTTTAATGCAATACCCAATTCGCTTAACTGGTTTCTTATTTTATCAGAAGTAGCAAAGTCTTTTTTCGTCTTTGCTTCTTTACGGATGTCAATCAGCAATTGCATTACTCCCTGTAGCCTGGCATTGTCTGCCATATTCACCGGTTTTAATCCAAACACATCTTCGAGGTAGCTTTTGAATTTTGATTGCAGCAACGATAAAGTGTCGGCGGCAATAGCATTTATCGCTATCGTTTTATCATTTATAGAATTAATGATGGGCACCAGCTCAAACATACTTGCCAGCACCCTTGCTGTATTAAAATCATCATTCATGTGTTCATCAAATTCAGCTACTAAACCTCTGACCTTTGAATCAAGCTCCACATCAAGAGACTCTTTTCCCGACTCCCGACTCCCGACTCCCGACTCCCAACTCAACAACTTCTCATAAGCATCCCACAACCTCTTCAATCCTTTCTCCGCTGCCTGCAATGCTTCGTTACTAAAATCCAATGTACTTCTGTAATGTGTTTGCAGCATAAAGAAGCGGACATTCATCGGCGAATAGGCTTTCTCCAACAATGGATGTGAGCCGCTGAATAATTCTTCCGGTAAAAATCCATTGCCTGCACTCTTACTCATCCTTACACCATTTACCGTAAGCATATTCGTATGCATCCAATAACGAACAGGAGAAGTTTTATAGCAAGCCTGTGATTGTGCAATCTCATTGGTATGATGAGTAGCAGCTAAATCCATTCCGCCACCATGTATATCAAATTGCTTTCCTAAATATTTTTCACTCATGGCCGAGCATTCAATATGCCAGCCGGGAAAGCCCATGCCCCACGGCGATGGCCATTGCATCAAATGTTCAGAGCCAGCTTTTATCCAAAGTGCAAAATCAAGCCGTCCTTTTTTTTCATCCTGCCCGCCCAATTCCCTTGTTCCTTCGAGCAGGTCTTCTAATTTTCTGTTGGTAAGTATGCCGTAAGGTTTCTCCTTATTATATTTTTCTACATCAAAGTAAACGGTGCCATCCACCACATAGGCATAGCCGTTATCAATAATCTGCTGTGCCATTATTATCTGCTCAGTTATATGCCCGGTGGCGGTCGGTTCTATAGTTGGTGGCAGGTTATTAAAAAGATCCATTACTTTTCGAAACCCGACCGTATAGCGTTGCACTATTTCCATCGGTTCCAGTTGTTCTAGTCTTGCCTTTTTAGAAAATTTATCATCGCCTTCATCCCTGTCTCCTTCTAAGTGGCCGGCATCGGTAATGTTTCTTACATACCGCACTTTATAACCGAGGTAGGTAAGATGACGATAAATAATATCGAATGAAATAAAAGTGCGGCAGTTGCCAAGATGCACATCGCTGTAAACGGTAGGGCCGCAAACATATAGTCCGACATGGTCAGGTGTAATTGGTTCAAATGTTTCCTTTTGTCTTGATAAGGTGTTGTATAATTTCAGTTGACTCATATTCGCTGATAAGTTTCAAAAATAATCATTCCCGGTTACTTCTTTAGTTGTACATCTGCCACCAGCATGTAGTGGTCGGAATAATTTTTAATGATGCGGTTAAACTGCTTTACTTTAAAATGCCTGTCGGCAAAAATGTAATCAATACGAAGTGTGGGTGAAAGAGATGAAAATGTTCTGCCAATGCCAAATCCTTTTTTCAAAAAAGCATCCTGCAGGCTGCCCCTTACAGTAAAATAGGTGTACGAATTAGGTAGATCATTCAAATCGGCGCAAAGTAAAACAGGATGTGGGCTGTCTTTTATTATTTTATGAGCCAGATCAGCCTGGATGCTGCGGTAGGAAAAACCTTTTTTCAATTTTGATAAAATGCTGCGGGAGTTGGCCAGCAAACTATCTCTTGCATTTGATATCTTATCCAATCTCTCATAATCCCTGCGGCCAAATTGCAAAGATTGCAGGTGGGTGGTAAAAACCCGGACGGTATCATCATTTACTTTAATGTCGGTGTGCAATAAAACATCCGGTAAAGTTGGTCGTGGGTACCTGATTTTGCCGGTGTCAATAATCGGGTAACGGGAAAAAATAATGGAGCTGTAATAATGCCTGTCGCCATCGTTATCAAAAGAAAAATAATAATAAGGATAGCCTAGACCCTCTTGTATCGGTTTTATATTATCGTAGTAAGATGAGTCAATTGAAGTATGAAACTCCTGCAAACAAAGCACATCCGCATCCTGCTGTTTGATAAGGTCAAACATTTTTAACCGGGTTTCACTTCCCTTATTAGTGTTTCGTTTTAGTTCTATAAACCGGGCCACATTCCAGCTAACCACCCGGATGGTTTGGGGCTCTTTTTTATAAACAAATGCCTTCTTTTTATGAAAAGCTAAAAACACACTGATGCTTTTAATACCAATCAGCAAAGCAATAGCGGAAATAAGTGCCAGCCTGGGTTTTAAAATTATCAACCAGCCAATAGCAAATAAAAAAACAATAACCAGCAGGAAAGGAAACCCAAGACCCAAAAAAGAAATAAACCACCAGCTTTGCGGATTGAGGTAAGGCACCAGGCAGGCAAGCAGGAAAACAGCTACAACAACAATGTTGGAATAAATAAAAAACCGCTTGGTAAAGAGGCGGAGCTTTGATGACATTACTGCAATTTAGGAAAGTTAAGGGTTTGGAGTATAGTGTTTCGGGTTTAAGGTCTTATTTTTTTAGGTTATTTACTACACCAGGAACTGTAAACAACCCGAAACAATAAACCCCAAACTAACTTATAAACCCTCATCACTGGCCCTTTTCAGTAAGTCTTTTTCTTCGATGGTAAGTGAGTTGTACCCTTTTTGATTTATTTTATCCAGTATATCATCTACCCGTTGTTGTGTAACGTTAGCCGTTTTTGTAAATGGGGCTGAAGTTGCTTTATAAAATAATTCGTCTTTTATAGCTTTCCCTTTTTTAGGCCTGTCGGGATTGAAAAGATTGGTGACCCAATCAAAAAAATTACTCATCCATTCACTCCAGTCGTAGCCGCGGCGTAAAAGGACAACAAATAAAAAACCCATCAATGCCCCGGCAATATGTGCAATTAAGTTGCCGGTGTCGCTTATGGAAACAGTAGCTAAATCAGAAATTACATAGAGAGCCGTTAATGCCCACAAAGGGATGCCCCCACCTATCATCGGAAAAATTTTATATCCGGGTGCCAGCAAGGTGGTTGCAATTGCTACTGCCATCACACCAGCCGAAGCACCCACGGCCGTTGCAAATGGAAGCTGATCCTGCAACGACGGAACAAAGTTATAAGCCAGCATAAAAGCAATTGCCCCGGCCAATCCGCCATAAATAAAAATGGGAACAATCTTTCTGTTGCCCGCCATATCCTGCATAATGTAACCAAAGCACCAGAGCCAAAGCATATTGGCAAATACCTTCCATACATTATCATGTGCAAATAGATGGGTAAGAATAGTCCAGGGTTTATGCAGCAAGCC
Source organism: Chitinophagaceae bacterium (assembly GCA_043768195.1). Classification (GTDB taxonomy): domain Bacteria; phylum Bacteroidota; class Bacteroidia; order Chitinophagales; family Chitinophagaceae; genus JJ008. The sequence continues at coordinate 10,296 of JAYVKT010000308.1, forward strand.
TTCTGTGGTGGCTGGCATTACCAACCATCCCAACACATTTTTTTCAAATAAAGATGGAGCCAGTTCTTTGGGAAACCTGAAATACCAGACAGCTTTCATAAATGCAAGCCCGACAAACACGATAAGGCAGATGGCAATAAGCATCATTAATGTATTACCACTTTGCCCCAGCGTAATTTTTTGTTTGTATTGCTTTTCAGAATAAGTCATTGGGTGAATGGTCAATTGTGAATAGTGAATGACAAAGGTCGGTTTGTTTAAAGTATTTTTAAAAGATAAAGTAAGCTTTCCTTTTATTTCTTCTCTGCGTTCTCAGCGATCTCTGCGTGAAGCCCCTGTATTTAATACAACGTTCGCCGGTTGGTTTTGTTCCAAATCAATACAATTATAAAACCAGTTAAGGCGCCGCCGAGGTGGGCAAAATGAGCAATATTGTCGCCGGCTACTTTGCCAAAGCCGCCAAAGAGATCTAATAATATATAACCAATCACTACCCATTTGGCCTTAACCGGAACAGGAATAGGGACTATCATTAATTCTGTATTAGGAAAGAGATATCCAAAACCAACCAACACCCCCATAACAGCTCCCGATGCCCCTACTGCCGGAGCAACTCCACCCATAAAATATTGCATCAGCAAATGAGCTGCCGAAGCACCTACGCCACAGGCAAGGTAAAAAAACAAAAACCGTTTTGGGCCCCACACATTTTCCAGCACACGACCAAACATATACAAGGCAAACATGTTGAAAAGAATATGAAAAAACATGTCCAAACTGTTCGCATGCAAAAACATGGTGGTAAAAACCTGGTACGGTTCAAACAAAGGGCTGTTAACCGGCCACAGGGCACCCCGCCAGGTTATCTGGTATTGGGCATCTAATGATAACTGCGCTATCCACACCAGCACATTGATGATAATCAGATTTTTTACGATGGGGGGAAACCGGTCGGG